>JAYSWK010000623.1:0-2669 GCA_043718085.1 Rhodobacterales bacterium | reverse complement strand
CTGCCGAAATCCTGCGCGACATGCGTGCCCCCGCCAAAGACATGAGTGATGCCTATGCCATCCTTTGACGTGATCATTGTCGGCGGCGGCACCAACGGGCTGGCTTGCGCAGCACGTCTGCAACGGGCGGGCCGCAAGGTGTTGGTGCTTGAGGCCGCCGAAGTGGCTGGCGGTGCGGCCGTCGCCCATGACTTTGCGCCGGGATATCGGGCGCCGAGTCTGGCGCATGTGGCCAACATGCTTGACCCTCGGGTCTGCGAAGGCATGGACCTGACCCGCCATGGGTTGGATTTTGTGGCGTCAAACCTGTCGTCAACTGCATTGAACCTTGCCGGGAACCATCTGGTGCTGGAAGGCGCGGCGGGAGCGACGATCAAAGGGTCATTGGATGCCGCTGACCAAAGCTCATGGAAGGCCTTGCGCGCGCAGCTTTTGACCTTTGCCGGGGTGCTGGCGCCCTTTCGGGCGATGACTCCGCCACGGATCGCGAAGGGCGTAGGCAATGACTATGTCAAGCTTGCCAAGCTGGGCCTCGGGGTGCGGATGCTGGGCAAAGCGGACTTCCGAGAGTTTCTGCGGATGATCCTCATCAACGCCCATGACGTGCTGAACGACGAGCTGACCGATGCGCGGCTGAAAGGCATTCTGGCCTTTGACACCACGTTGGGGTCGTGGCTTGGGCCACGTTCACCGAACTCGCTGATCTTGCTGTTGAACCGCTTGTCTGGCGAGGGCGCAGGGCAAAAAGCGGCTCTGGCATTGCCAAAAGGCGGTATGGGCGCGGTGGCTGCGGCGATGGCCAAGTCCGCCACGACGTTGGGCGTGAGCCTGCGTACCGGCGCGCGCGTGGCAAACCTGATCATCCAGAATGACAAGGTGGCGGGTGTCGCGCTTGAGGGCGGCGAGGAAATTCGCGCCACAACCGCGGTGTCCGCGATCAGCCCGAAGACCACGTTCCTGTCGCTGGTCGGACCGCGCCATCTGGACGCGGGTTTCGTGAACCGCATCCGCAACCTGCGGTCGCGGGGCGCTGCGGCCAAGCTGCATTTGGCACTGAACGGCACGCCCGATTTTCGTGGCGCCGATCTCAGGTCGCGGCTGGTGATCGCCGCCTCGGAAATTGACGTCGAGCAGGCCTTTAACGCGGTGAAGTACGGTGAGGTACCCGCCCGCCCGGTTATGGAAATTATCCTGCCATCGGCACATGAAGCGGGCCATGCCCCGGATGGCCACCACGTTTTGTCCGCCATTGTCCAGTTTGCGCCACACGCGCCCAAGGCCGGGGCCGATGCGGCCCGTGCTGAAATGCTGGAAAACAGCCTCAAGATGCTTGAGGACTATGCCCCCGGTATTCGGGCGCTGGTCACCCATGCCGAACTGCTGATGCCCTATGATATCGACGCCCGCTACGGCATGATCGGCGGCAACTGGCACCACGGTGAATTGGCGGTCGAACAGATGCTGTTCTTGCGGCCGATGGCCGGAATCGCCCAATATTCGACCCCGATCGAAGGGTTGTGGCTGGCCGGTGCGGGCAGCCATCCGGGGGGCGGTATTTCCGGCGCTTCTGGTTGGAACGCGGCGGAACGGATCATCAGGGAGGGCCGGGCATGAAAATTGACCCGAAGCTTTATTACAAAACGCCGCTGAAACAGACGCCGTTTCACGCGCGCACCGCAGCGGCAAACCGGCTGAACAGTTGGGGTCCGTGGGGCGGCTACACCACCGCGCAGGTCTTTGACGACGATGCAATGGAATACACGGCGATCCGCAATGGTGCCTCGGTCTATGACCTATGCCCGATGGTCAAATACCGGATCAACGGCACAGACGCGGCCGCCTATCTGAACCGTCTGACCGTACGCAATGCCGCCAAGCTTTCGGTTGGTGGCGTCCATTACACGATTTGGTGTGATGATGCGGGCAAGATCATTGATGACGGCACATTGTTCCGCTTGGCCGAAGATGACTACCGTATCTGCTGTCAGGAACGGCATCTGCCTTGGCTTTTGGACAGCGCACTGGGCTTTGACGTGACGGTTTCCGAGGTCACCGAGGATATCGCCGCCCTGTCGCTTCAAGGCCCGTGTTCCTATGCGGTGTTGAAGGCCGCAGGTTTCAACGTCGAGACGTTGAAGCCCTTTCGCATGGCAACATTCCCCTTTGAGGGGGGAGAGCTGATGATCTCGCGCACCGGCTTCACCGGCGATCTGGGCTATGAGTTGTGGACTACGCCAGACCACGCTTTGGCACTGTGGGACCATCTGTTTGTCGCAGGCGCGCCCTGGGGCCTCCGCCCGATCGGCACGGCGGCACTTGATCTGGCGCGGATCGAGGCCGGGTTCATCATCACCAATATGGATTTCGTGCCCTCGCATCAGGCGGTGCGCGAAGATCGCGTCCGCTCGCCATTTGAACTCGGCCTCGACTGGCTGATTGACTGGGATATGGGGCATTTCACCGGACGGCGGGCTTTGTTGGCGGAGCGCGACAAAGGCACGTCGGAATGGGCGCTGGTCGGTCTGGATATCGAAGGCAACGTATCAGCAGAACATGCGCTGATCTATCACGACAAAAAGCACGAGGTGGGCCATATCACTGCGGCGGCCTGGTCGCCGACTACCAAGCGCAATATCGCGCTGGCACAGATGAAGCGACCCTATTACGCC
>JAYSWK010000622.1:0-2671 GCA_043718085.1 Rhodobacterales bacterium | reverse complement strand
TCGCGGGGGCGGGGCTTGTGGCCAGCGGCAAGGTCAGGCTGAAGCCTTCGGGCGGATTGGATCAGGCGCAGTTTTCCAAGGTCACTTTGGGCGGCTGGCTGGACGGCGCGGTCGAGATCACGGGCCGCGGCGCCAAGCCGGTCGGGCTTTCCGTCACCTCGGGCAGCATCGACATCCGCAAATTCCCCGAAAACCGCAGCTCGTCGGGGTCTGCCGAAGGCAGCCCGATCACGGTGGCGCTGGACCAGTTGCGCATCACCGATGGCATTGCCCTGAGCGGGTTTCGGGGTGATTTCTCGTTGACGGGCGGCTTCAACGGAACGTTTACCGGACGGGTGAACGGCAAGACGGCGGTCAGCGGTGCGGTCGTGCCCAGTCAGAACGGCACGGCGGTCCGGGTGCGGTCGGATGATGCCGGTGATGCGATGCGGTCGGCGGGGATGTTTTCATCGGCCTATGGCGGGCAGATGGACATGACGCTGATCCCGCGCGCCGTGTCCGGCCTTTATGACGGCACCGCCGATATCAGCAATCTGCGGGTGCGCTATGGCAATGTCATGGCCGATCTGTTGAGCGCCATTTCCATCATCGGCCTTCTGGACCAGCTGAATGGCGATGGCATTGTCTTCAGCACGGCCCAGGCTGATTTCCTGCTGACCCCCAACGCGATCGAGGTCAGCAAAGGCTCGGCGGTCGGGGCTTCGATGGGGGTGTCGATGGCGGGGGTCTATCATTCCGACACCTCGGCGCTGGACATGACCGGCGTCGTCTCGCCCATATATCTGTTGAACGGCATCGGGTCGATCCTGACCCGCAAGGGCGAGGGGCTGTTCGGCTTTGCCTACCGGTTGCGTGGCACGGCGGAGGCGCCCGAGATCAAGGTCAATCCGCTGTCGATCCTGACCCCCGGCATGTTTCGCGACCTGTTTCGCGCCGCCCCGCCAACCTTGCCCGATCAATCGCAAAACGAGAGCGGTGGATGAAACTTTCCGATTTCGACTTTGATCTGCCGGAAGAGCTGATCGCCACGCGCCCGGCCGTTCCGCGCAGCTCTGCCCGCCTGTTGCTGGCCGAGGGCGTGCAGTTGCGTGATCTACAGGTGCGGGATCTGACGCGGGTGTTCCGACCCGGCGACCGGCTGGTCCTGAACAACACCAAGGTCATTCCCGCCCGGCTTTTCGGCACGCGGCAACGCGGCGATGCGGTGGCCAAGGTCGAGATCACGCTGCTCGAGCCGCACGCCAAGGGCTGGCTTGCCCTGGCCAAACCCCTGCGCAAGGTGGCTGTGGGCGAGGTGATCACCTTTTCGGATCAGCTTTCGGCCCGGGTCGCGCACAAGGGCGAGCGGGATCTGATGCTTGCGTTCAATCTGACGGGGGATGATTTTGACGCGGCCCTGAACGGCGCGGGCATGATGCCGCTGCCGCCCTATATCGCGGCCAGACGCCCGGCAGACGAACAGGACCGGGTTGATTATCAAACGGTCTTTGCCAAGACCGCGGGGGCTGTCGCGGCCCCGACCGCCAGCCTGCATTTCGATGCGCCGCTGCTGGCGGACCTGGCGGCAATGGGTGTTACGTTCAGCGAAGTGACGCTGCATGTCGGTGCGGGCACTTTTCTGCCGGTCAAGGTCGAGGATGTCACCACCCACCGGATGCATGCCGAATGGGGCGAGGTCAGCGCCGCAGCGGCCGCCGAGATCAATGCGACGCGGGCCAGTGGCGGACGGATCATTCCGGTCGGCACCACGGCGCTCCGGCTGATCGAAAGTGCCGCTGTGTCGGGCCGGGTCGAACCATTTTGCGGGACCACGGATATCTTCATCTATCCCGGTTACAAATTCCGTGTGACCGATGCATTGATGACCAATTTCCACTTGCCGAAGTCGACCTTGCTGATGCTTGTGTCGGCTTTGATGGGGCAGGAGCGGGTTCGGCGCATCTATGATCACGCCGTGGGGCAGGGCTATCGGTTCTTCTCGTATGGCGATGCCTCGCTTTTGGTGCCGTAACGCGGGGGTTTCACACCCCCAAGACTCAATGGTTCAGTGAACCATTGAGTCCGCCCCCTGTGGAGTATTTTCGACAGGATGAAGCGAAATTTTAGAAGAATTGCAAGGAGTTAGCCATGGTTCGGGTTCTGATGCATTCCTGGCCCTTGTTGCTGGGGGTGATGCTGTTGATGGTCGGCAATGGCGTGCAGGGTTCGCTTTTGGGCATCCGCGGGGCGATGGAGGGGTTTTCGACCTTTCAATTGTCGATGATCATGTCGGCTTATTTCCTGGGGTTTCTGGGCGGCTCGCGATTGGCCCCGGCCATGATCCGCAGGGTCGGGCATGTGCGGGTGTTTTCGGCGCTGGGGTCGATGATTTCGGCGGTGCTGATCCTGTATCCGCTGCTTTTGGACTGGATAAGCTGGTCGGCGATGCGGGTGGTGATCGGCTTTTGCTTTTCGGGCATCTATGTCACGGCGGAAAGCTGGCTGAACAATACTGCCAGCAACGAGACGCGGGGACAGGCGCTGTCGGCCTATATGATCGTGCAGATGCTGGGAATCATTGCCTCGCAGGGGTTGCTGGCCATGGGCGATCCGGGGGGAGTTGGCCTGTTCATCATCCCCTCGGTGCTGGTGTCGCTGGCCTTCATGCCGATCCTGCTGGCCGATACGCCGG
>JAYSWK010000621.1:0-6696 GCA_043718085.1 Rhodobacterales bacterium | reverse complement strand
CGATCGAGGGCAGGTTGGGGCGCGGGTCCAGAAGCCAGAACTGCGATTTCATCGCGAAGGCATGGGTGCGTTCCTGCATGATGGAACTGCCCTCGCCGTAATCCTCGCCCACGATCACCAAGGCCCCCCCGGTGACGCCGGAGGAGGCGAGATTGGCCAAAGCATCCGACGCCACATTGACACCGACCGGGCCTTTGAACGTCACCGCCCCCCGGATCGGGTAATGCACCGAGGCGGCCAGCATCGCCGCCGCCGCCGCCTCATTGGCATTGGCCTCGAAGCGCACGCCAAGTTCGCCCAGAAGGTCCTGCGCATCGGCCAGCACGTCCATCAGATGGCTGATCGGTGCCCCCTGATAGCCGCCGACATAGCCCACGCCATTTTCCAGCAGCGCCTTGGTCAGGGCCAGGATGCCCTCGCCCGTAAAGGTATCGCCCGCGCCTTTGCGCAGATGTTCGACCTCGACCTTGAAGCTGCGTTCGGCCATCAGATTTCATGCTTTCTTATGTTGGCGAGCATCTTTTGCAAAGTGCCGACAAAGGCGCGGCGTTCCTCCTCGGGCACGCCACGGAACATGCGGGCCTGGGCTGCGGCCATATGGGGCCACAGGGTCTCGAAGCACATCCGCCCGGCATCGGTGATGAAGACCCGCACCGCCCGGCTGTCGGCGGCATCGGTTTCGCGCCGGATCAGCGCCTCGGTCTGCAACTGGTCCAGGGCGCGCGACAGGGTGGATTGTTCGACCACGCACAACACCGACAATTCGCGGATCAGCGGGCCATCGACCACCGTCAGCACGGCCAGCGCCCGCATCTTGGGCGTGGTCAGGCCCAGCCCCGACATCTCGTCACGCAAGGACGCATTGTAGCGCCCCATGATCCGGTTCATCAGATAGGGCGCATAGTTCTGCAAACCGACCTCGCCCAGACGCGGGAAGATGGGGGCTTCGTCGTTCATGCGCCAAGCCTTTTCGCCGCCAGATAGCCCGATCCACCGCCAAGGCCGGGGCCGGGATGGGTCGAGGCCCCGATATGGGCCAGACCGCGCAGATGCGGTGCGGCAGGCCCCCGGGCAAAGGGCCGCCAGATGAAGAACTGGTCAATGGTGCACAGCCCGCCGTAAGGATCGCCGCCGACAAGGTTCGGGTTCATGGCCTCAAGGTCGGCAGGGGAATAGGCACGGCGGGCCAGTTTGATCTGGTCAAAGTCCTTGATATGGCGGGCCAGGATCGCCTCGATCCGGTCGGCAAAGGCTTCGCGGGCACTGGCCCAATCGGTCTGCGGGATCTGACCTGCCGCATCGCCCTTGATGTGGCGCGGGGCATCCGGGATCTGCAGCCACAGGATCGCCCGACCCGGCGGGCAGCGGCTGGGGTCCAGGCGGTGCGGCTGGCCCACACAGATCGTGGGGGTGCCGGGCAACATGCCACGCGCGGCCTCGTTGGCGGATTTGGACACGCTGTCGATGCCATCGGCCAGATGGATCAGTGCGACATCCTCCAGCCCGGGCGACAGCCATTCCGGCACCCGGTCCAGGGCATAATGCAGCTGGAAATTGCCGCGCCCGTGGCGAAAGGCTTTCGCGGCGGCCTTTTCGGCGGGCAGGTTCACATCGCGCAACAGGTGCAGCATCAGTTGCCCCGGCGCGACCGAGGCCAGGACCGAACGCCCGGCCACGACCTCGCCCGAGGTCAGGGTGACGCCGGTCACCCGGCCATCCGCGACATTGATCCGGTCCACCTCGGCATTGCAGCGGATCTCGCCGCCCTTTTCCGCGATCAGCGCGGCAAAGGCCGCGACCGCCCGCCCGGCCCCGCCCTTGACGATGGGCGCGCCGGCCGCCTCCAGCGCAAAGGCCACGACGCGGCCCATCTGCCCGCCATAGGTGCTTTCGGGCGTCAGGCCGCAATGCAGAACCCAAGGGGCGAACAAGGCTTGAACCAGCGGGCTGGAATAGCCCGTCTCCAACCAGCCGCGCGCCGGGGTCAGGGCGGTGCCGAACCAGGAAGCAAGCCCGCGCAAACCGCGCTTGCGCATCTGGCCGAACATCAGCTTGACCGTGGCCCAGGACCAAAGGTCGCCGCCCAGAAGCGCGAACAGGAAAGGCGCGTCCTGTTCGATCCCACCCACATCGCGGCCGTGCTGATCGCCGTCGCCCGCAGCCAGGGCATTGAAGGCGCTGATGTTCCTGGCGCGGTCCGTGGTCAGGACCAGACTTGACCCATCGGGGCGCAGCACGGCGGTGGGATGGGGGGAATGGCAGTAGTCAAAGCCGTGCCGCGCCAGATGGGGACCAAGCAGGGCCCCGGCGGGCCCGGTCATGAACAAAACCCAGGTCGTGGCCATCACGTCATGGGTAAAGCCCGGCAGTGTGACCTCTTCGGTGCGCAGACAGCCGCCGGGGGTGGCGTTGCGTTCCAAAAGCAGCACGCGGTCGCCCTTGAGCGCCAGCATGGCCCCTGCGACCAGCGCGTTGATGCCGGTGCCGATGATGATGTGGTCAGCCATGGCACCCCGCTTTTGCCGTGGCCTTGGCGGGAGCCCTGGCTTCCGCCACAGTGCGACGCCACCACCTGCCCGCCCGGTCGCCCAAAGCGACCGGGTGTGCCATTGGTTTCGCCATTGGTTCGAGAAACCAATGGCACGGCCCGACCGCCCCCTCGGGCGGGCGCTGCACGCCCACCCGGCGGTCAGACGCCGCCCTCTGTCTGAACAGGTGGCCAGTTTCGCCAGCACCGTGAGCGGGGCAAACGCTCCACTGGAGCGTTTCCTTGCCTCGCTCAGCCTCAAGGCAGGTTCCCGCTTGCTGCATCTTAGCCCCTTGGCACCAGCGCCAAGGCGCGGATGGGCGAGCCGGTGCCGTTCTTGATCTTCAAGGGGGCGGCAATCAGGATGGCACCCTTGGCCGGCAACTTGTCCAGATTGGCCAGCGAGGCCAGACCGTAGCAGTTGTCCTTGTGCAAAAGGTTGTGCGCCGGGAAGGGCGGGGTCATGCCGCCCGCCTGGCCCGCATCGGTGCCGATGCATTGGCTGCCCCAGCCGACGATGCCCTTGGACAGAAGATATTCGATCACCTCGGCGGTCGGCCCCGGCGTGTGCGGCCCGGTCTCATTGGCGTTCAGGAACAGGTTTGCGTCATGCGACCGCTTGTCCCAGTCGGACCGCAGCACGACCCATTCGCCCGCCTTGATCGCGCCATGCTTGGCCTCCCAGGCCTTGACATGGCTAATGGTCAGCAGGAAATCCGGGTTGGCCCCGCATTCGGCGGCAAAATCCAGCACATTGACCGGCGCGACCAGCCGCTGCACCCGCAAAGTGTCGGTATAGCCGTCGGCGTAATCCTTGCCGGTGATCCAGTGATGCGGCGCATCGAAATGGGTGCCGGAATGTTCGCCGACCTTCAGCCAGTTCCACGCCCAGAACGGCCCGTCCTTGTCATATTCGCTGATGCGGTGGATCTCGATCGCGGGGGTGTCCTTGGCGAAATCCGGGGGCAATTTCAAAAGCGGCGTCTCTGGCCCCAGAACCCCGGTGCAATCCACAACCTCAACCCCGCCCGAGGCAAGCATCCCCGCCAGGCTTTCCAATACGCTTGCTGACCCCATGATCGTCTCCCTGTCCGATGTTTTGATGCCTTCCAGACCATGCGACTGTGGCCCGGGTTATGCGGTTTGCCGATGAATCACACTAGACAGAATTAAATGCATTTGCAAATATAACCTGAACGTGAAATCGGAGAGCGCGCCTTGGCCGACCATGATGCAGTGCTGATAGGGGCGGGGGTGAACACGCTCGCGGCGGCACTGCATCTGGCGGCGCGGGGCTGGCGCGTGGCGGTGCTGGAACAGGCCCCGGTGCCAGGTGGGGCGGTCAAGACCGGGGAATACACCTTGCCCGGCTTTCGCCATGACTGGGCCGCGATGAACCTGTCGCTTTTCGCCGGAAGCCCGTTTTTCAAGGAATATGGGGCCGAATTGACGCGACACGGCTGCGCCTTCGTGCCCGCCACGCGCCCCTTTGCCACATCCTTTGCCGATGGCACCCATGTGGGTGTTTCCTCGGATTTGGCGGAAACCACGGGGCTGATCGGCGCGCTGTCCGCTACGGACGCGGCCACGTGGCAGGCCCTGGTTGCGGGCTTTGGTGCCGAGGCGCCGCATCTGTTCGGCCTGCTGGCCAGCCCTATGAAAATGCGTGCATTATCATCTTTCGCCTGGAAGCTTTGGCGCGCCAAGGGCACGGCGGGCACGCTGGATTTCGCGCGTTTCCTGTTATCCTCCCCCCGGCTTTGGCTGACCCAAACCTTTGAAAACCCGAAGGTTCAGGCGATGCTGGGGGCCTGGGGCATGCATCTGGACTTTGCCCCCGATGTGGCGGGCGGGGCGATGTTTCCCTATCTGGAAGGCATGGCCGGTCAGGCCTTTGGCATGGTGATCGGTGCGGGCGGGGCCGACACGGTTGTCAAGGCGCTGGTCGGCGCCATTCAGGCCCGCGGCGGCGAGGTTCATTGCGGGGCCGAGGTTGCGCGCATTCGCCATGACGCGGGTCGGGCCACGGGGGTGGATCTGACCGACGGGCGGCATTTCGCGGCCCGCAAGGCCGTGATCGCCGGGGTCGCCCCCCGCGCCCTGCCCCGGTTGATCGGCAAGACCGACGAGTGTTTTGCGACCGCGATGACCCGGTTTGACCATGCGCCGGGCACGATGATGATCCATCTGGCTTTGTCTGGCCAGCCCGATTGGCGGGCTGCGGGGCTGGGGCGCTTTGCCTATGTCCATATCGCACCCTCGCTGGACCAGATGGCGCGAACCTATGCTCAGGCCAAGGCGGGCCTGCTGCCAGACGAGCCCATCTTGGTGGTGGGACAGCCCAGCATGGTGGACCCGTCGCGGGCGCCTGCGGGACAACATGTCCTATGGTTGCAGGTGCGAATGGCACCGGGCACGATCCTGGGCGATGCCAAGGGCGAGATCGCCGCGCGGGATTGGAATGGGGCAGCCGACCCCTTTGCCGAACGCGCCCTGGACATTCTGGAGACCCATGCGCCAGGTCTTTGCGCCAGGATCCTGGCCCGCCGCATCGTCACACCGCTGCAATTGCAGGTCGACAATCCCAACCTTGTCGGCGGGGACCAGATCTGCGGCAGCCACCATCTGAGCCAACATTTCCTATTCCGTCCGGCAAGGGGCCTTGCCGACGGCGCGACACCGATCGCGGGCCTGCATCTGACCGGGGCCGCCGTTTGGCCCGGGGCAGGCACGGGCGCCGGGGCGGGATATCTCTTGGCCCGAAAACTGGCCGGAAACTGAACCAAAACAACAGGGAACGCGAAGATGAACCTATCAAGACGCAGCCTTTTGAAACTGTCCGCGGCCGGAATGGCGCTGAACGCCGTTGCCCTGCCCAGCTTTGCCCAGGACATCACCGAACTGGTCATCGCCTATAACGTCAACCTGCCCTCCTGGGACCCGACCGTCGGCCCTTCGGCGGTCAACCCGACCATCCAGGGTCTTTATCAGTCGGTCTTTGACCAGTTCATCCTGCAACAGCCCGATCTGAAGCCCGCACCGGGTCTTTTGACCGATTGGGGCTGGAACGAGGATCGCACCAAGGTCCACATGACCGTGCGCGAAGGCGTGACATGGCATGACGGCAGCCCCTTCACCGCCGAGGATGTCGCCTGGTCGCTGGCGCGCGCCGCCAATCCCGACACCGGCAACCCGATCAACTTTGTCTGGGGCACGCTGGCCAATTTTGCCGTTGAAGGCAACACGGTCACGGCGGATGTCAAACAGTTCGACCCGACGATCTTCAAATGGATGTATTTCCTGACCGGCTATGTGCTGCCCAAGGCCTATTACGAAAAGGTCGGCGCCGAAGGGTTCGAGGCCGCCCCGATCGGCACCGGCCCCTATATGGTCGAGAAATACGAGCGTGACGCTTTCGTGCGGCTGAAGGCCAATGCCAACTATTGGGGCGGCAAGCCGGATTTCGACACGGTGACGATCAAGTTCGTAACCGATGCGGCGGCGCGGGTGGCCGAGGTCGAATCTGGGTCCAGCCACGTCACGCTGGAGATGCCTTACGAGGAATATGACCGCCTGAAAGGCAACATGAACGGCTATGCCACGCCGGTTTCGGATATCGGGATGATTTTCCTGAATGATATCGAGGTGATGACCGATCCGAACGTGCGCAAGGCCGCTGTCGCCGCCATCGACAAGCAGGCCATCATCGACAGGCTTTTGTCGGGTTATGGCGTCAGGATCGACACGCTGCAGACGCCGGATTACGACGCCTATGACCCCTCGATCACCGTGGCCTATGATCCGGATGCCGCTGTGGCCGCGCTTGCCGCATCCGGTTACTCGGTGGACAACCCCGTAAAATTCAAGATCCAGACCACCAAGGGCTTCAAGCCCAAGGATTACGAGATGATCCAGGCGATTGTCGGGTTGTGGCGCAAGGTCGGTATCGAAGCCGAGATCGAAGTCTATGAAATCGCAAAGCATTACGAATTGCGCGCGGCGGATCAGCTGGCCCCGGCGGCCTTTTACAACTGGGGCAATTCGGTGGGCGATCCGACGACCTCGACCGGTTTCGCCATGTTCGGCCCCTCGCCCCATTCGGTGTGGGATGGGGAAGATCTGATCGGCATGATCGGGCCCCTGTGGGGCGAGGCGGACGAGGCCAAGCG
>JAYSWK010000063.1:0-5939 GCA_043718085.1 Rhodobacterales bacterium | reverse complement strand
GGAAAGGTCTGCATGGATTACGGCACGGATGTGGTGCGCATCGAACCCCAACTGGCCGACTTCGCCATTGTCACCTCTGCCTGCCCGAACGACGCGCTGCAGGCGTTCATGACCGGACTTCGCACGGCCGTGGGTCCATGAGCCTTGCCGCCTGCGCCGCCATGGTCGAACGTGGCGACCCGGACCGCTTTGCCGCCACAATGGCGGCTCCGGTTGGTGCCCGGTCGCGCCTTTGGCCGCTTTACGCCTTCAATCTTGAGGTCGCCCGCGCCCCCAGGGTCACCAAAGAGGCGATGATCGCCGAGATGCGGCTGCAATGGTGGCGCGATGTGGTGGCCGAACCCTTGCCCCGTGCGCATGAGGTGGCAGGCCCGCTGCACACCCTGATCCACGATGCCGCCTTGCCCCTTGAGACGCTGGATCGCCTGATCGCGGCGCGGCGCTGGGATGTCTATTCCGATGCCTTTGCCGACCGCGCCGCCTTTGACGCCTATCTCGACGATACCGGAGCGGGGCTGATGTGGCTGGCGGCCCTGGCCCTGGGCGCCGCGCCCCAAACCGAGGTGACCTTTCGCGCCTTTGGCTGGGCCACCGGTCTGGCCAATTACCTGCGCGCCGTACCCGAGTTGGAGGCGCGGGGCAGGGTGCCCCTGATCGACGGTCGGCCACAGGCCCTGCAGGAACTGGCCCAGGACGGGTTGCGCTGCATCGCCAATGCCCGGCAAAATCCGGCGCGCCTTGGCCGCGCCGCCCCGGCCTTGCTTGTGGGCTGGCAGACCCGGTCCTTGCTGACCCAGGTCGCCCGCGACCCGATGGCCGTGGCCGAAGGGCGGCTTGGGCAGTCGGAGTTTTCGCGTCGCCTTGGGCTTTTGCGCGCCGCATGGACGGGCCGGCCCTGATGCGCCGCGCCGGGATCGCCGATGCGGACGCCGTGCGGGACATGACCCGCGCCGCCTATGCGACCTGGGTGCCGGTGATCGGGCGCGAACCCTTGCCGATGCAGGTCGATTACGCGAAAGCCGTGGTCGCGCATCGCATTGATCTTCTGGAACAGGCGGGCCAACTGGTCGCCCTGATCGAGATGGTGCCGCAGCCAGACCATCTTTGGCTTGAAAATGTCGCCGTGCATCCCGCGCATCAAGGCCAGGGCCTTGGCCGCCGCCTGATGGCCCATGCAATGTCCGTGGCCCGCGACATGGCCCTGCCGGACATTCGGCTTCTGACCAATGCCGCCTTTGCCGCCAATTTGCGGTTCTATGACAGCTTGGGTTTCGTGGTCACCGCGCGGACACCGTTCAAGGGTGGTTTCACCGTCTATTTCGCGCGAAAGCTGTGACGGACGGGTCGGCCAAACCTTTCCTGAACGTTAACGAAAATCCGTAACTATCTGGGAAAAATAGATAAAAGGCGATGTCTTTCCGAAAGACATTCGCATGTCTTTCGCCCGATTTACCCCCCCAGGGCCGCGACACCTGGCAGGGTCTTGCCCTCCATCCATTCCAGGAATGCCCCGCCGGCGGTCGAGATGAAGGTGAAATCCTGCGCCACTCCGGCATGATTCAGCGCCGAAACCGTGTCGCCCCCGCCGGCGACCGAGATCAGCTTGCCCGCGCGTGTCAGCCGCGCCGCCGCCTGGGCCGCAGCCGTCGTGGCTGCATCGAAGGGTGGAATTTCAAAGGCACCCAGCGGCCCGTTCCAGATCAGCGTCTTGCAATTGGCGAACACGCGGGTCAGTTCTTCCATCGTTTCGGGCCCGGCATCCAGGATCATCTGATCCGCCGGGCAGGCGCCCGCCTTGACTGTACGGCTTGCCGCTCCGGCCTTGAACGCGCCCGCCACCACGACATCGACCGGCAGATGGATCACACAGCCCGCCGCCTTGGCCTTGGCCAGGATATCCAGCGCCATGGGCCCCATGTCGCGCTCGGCCAACGAGCGGCCAACCTCGATCCCCTGCGCCACAAGGAAGGTGTTGGCCATGCCGCCGCCGATCACCAGATGATCGACCCGCGTGACCAGATTGCCCAGAAGTTCCAGCTTGGTCGAAACCTTGGCCCCGCCGACCACCGCCACCACGGGCCGCTCGGGCTGACCCAAAGCCGCCTCCAGGGCGCGCAGCTCCTCCTCCATCAACCGGCCCGCGAAATTGGGCAAAAGCCGCGCCACCCCTTCGGTCGAGGCATGGGCCCGGTGCGCGGCTGAAAAGGCATCGTTGCAGAAAATGTCACCCAGGCTGGCCAGAAACTGGGCCATGGCAGGGTCGTTGGCCTCTTCCATGGCGGTGAAGCGCGTGTTTTCGACCAGCACCACCGCATCCGACGGCAAGGCGTCGATCAGGGCGCGGGACGGGCGTTCCATGAAGGTGACCTTGCGGCCGAGCGAGGCCTCAAGCGCGGGCTGGACGCGAGACAGGCTCATCTCAGGGACGACCTTGCCCTTGGGGCGGCCGAAATGGGCCAGCAGGACGACCTTGCCGCCACGGGCGATGATGTCTTCGATCGTCGGCCTGATCTTGTCGATGCGGGTCGTGTCGGTGACCACGTCCCCCTCCATCGGCACGTTGATATCGACCCGCGCCAGCACCACTTTGCCGGCCAGCGCCACATCATCCATCGTCTTCCAGGCCATCATCGCCTCCCTGCTGTGCAACCCTTCTTTCCGCTGACTGGGCAAGAAGGTCAACCATAAGCCCTTCCCCTTGGCGCCATCCCCGGCTAGTTTCCGCGCCAGCCTTACAAAGGAAAGCTGCAATGGCCGATATCAAAGATCCCGAAAACACCGTCATCATCACGCTCAAGGGCGGCGAGGTGGCGATTGAGCTTCTCATAGACATAGCGCCGCTGCATGTCGAACGCATGAAGGCCCTGGCCCGCGCCAAGGCCTATGACAATGTCTGCTTTCACCGGGTGATCGACGGCTTCATGGCCCAGACCGGGGATGTCGAGAACGGCAACATGGAAAACAACTTCAACCTGCGTCGTGCGGGAACCGGCGGATCAGAACATCCCGACGTGCCGGCCGAATTTTCGGGCATCCCCCATGATCGCGGCACGATCGGGGCCGCGCGGTCGCAAAACCCCAACTCGGCCAACAGCCAGTTCTTCATCAACTTCAAGGACAACCATTTCCTGAACCGCCAGTACACCGTTTATGGCCGTGTCATCTCGGGGATGGAACATGTCGATGCGATCACCCGGGGCGAGCCGCCGGCCAATCCCGACCGCATGATCACCGTCCGGGTGGCCGCCGATGTTCAGTAAATCATTTGCCGTGGCAGCCCTTCTGTTCGCCACCCCGGTTCTGGCCGAGGGCGATGGTCCGGGCCCCAATTTGGTGATCGACGTGACCGGAGCCGCCAATGGTCAGATCGTGATCGACCTGGCCTCGGACGTGGCCCCGCTGCATGTGGCGCAGATCGTGTCGCTGGCCAAATCCGGCGCCTATGACAATGTGGTCTTTCACCGGGTCATCGATGGTTTCATGGCTCAGACCGGTGATGTGCAATATGGCAAGCTGGGTGGCGATACCACCATGGCCGGAATGGGCGGATCGGATCTGCCCGACATTCCGGCCGAGTTTTCATCCCTGCCATTCGAGCGTGGCATCGTCGGCATGGCCCGGTCGCAGGACCCCAATTCGGCCAATAGCCAGTTTTTCATCATGTTCGCGCCGGGTGATTTCCTGAACGGTCAATACACCGTTGTGGGCAAGGTCATTGCGGGCATGGATGTGGTCGACCTCATCAAGCGCGGCGACGGGCCGAACGGCGAAGTGACCGAGCCGGATGTGATGGCCAAGGTCACGGTTCAGGAATAGGGGCGGATCACCGGGGGCTTCGAGCCCCCGGTGATCCGTGGCAAGCACGGGGGTTTCACACCCCCAAGCCTATTGCCTTGCAGGCAATAGGCCACCCCCGTGGAGTATTTGTCCCAAGGTGAAAAGGGATCAGTCCAGAATAACCAAAGCGTGGCGCTTCTTGCCTGCTGTCAGCTTGACCGGTTCGGCCAACTCGCCAGCGCCAATCCGCTGACCCGCATCCAGAACGATGTCATCGTTCACCTTCGCCCCACCTTCCGAGATCAGACGCTTGGCGTCCTTGCCCGTGGCCGCAAGACCCGCCCGGACGAACAACTGTGCCACGGTGATGCCCTCGCTTACATCCTGCGCCGATAGCTTCAGCGTCGGCAAGTCCTCGCCCACGCCGCCTTTTTCGAACACCTCGCGCGCCGTGGCTTCGGCGGTCGCGGCCGCCTCGGCCCCATGCAGCAGCGTCGTGACGGCATTTGCCAGCGCGATCTTGGCCTGATTGATGGCAGCCCCCTGCAGCGCACCCAGCCTTTCGCACGCGTCCAGCGGCAGGTCGGTGTAAAGCTTGAGGAACCGCCCCACATCGGCGTCGGTCGTGTTGCGCCAGAACTGCCAGAACTCGTAAGGGCTGAGCAGGTCGCCATTCAGCCAGACCGCACCGCTTAGCGATTTGCCCATCTTCTTGCCATCGCTGGTGGTCAGCAAGGGGGTGGTCAGGCCGAACACCTCATGGTCGATCACCCGGCGTGTCAGATCCACGCCGTTGACGATGTTGCCCCATTGATCCGACCCGCCCATCTGCAAAAGGCAGCCATGGCGGCGGTTCAACTCCAGGAAATCATAGGCCTGCAGGATCATGTAATTGAACTCCAGAAAGCTCAACGATTGCTCGCGGTCCAGCCGTGACTTGACGCTTTCGAAGCTGAGCATCCGGTTGACCGAGAAGTGTTTGCCGATGTCGCGCAGAAACCCGATGTAGTTCAACTGGTCCAGCCATTCGGCATTGTTGACCAGCACGGCGTCGTTCGGCCCGTCACCAAAGGTGACATAGGGCGCGAAGGCCAGCTTGATCCCGGCGATATTGGCGTCGATCTGGTCGTTGGTCAGCAAGGGGCGTTCGTCGGCCCGGAAGGACGGATCCCCGATCTTGGTCGTCCCACCGCCCATCAGGACGATGGGCTTGCCACCGCATTTCTGCAGCCAGCGCAGCATCATGATCTGGATCAGGCTGCCGACATGCAGACTGTTCGCCGTGGCGTCAAAGCCGATATAGCCCGACACGACCCCGTTCAGAAAGGCCGCGTCAAGCGCCTGATAATCCGTGCAATCGGCCAGAAAGCCCCGCGTGATCATCACACGCATGAATTCGGATTTCGGATGGTAGGTCATGGCCGCCTCGTGCTTTATATGGGCCGTGGTATAGCGGGGTAGACCATGAAGGGAAAGCAGGCAATCTGGGCCTTGGGGGCTATGTCTGGCACGTCGCTGGACGGGGTGGATGGGGCCATGGTGCTGACCGATGGGATCGCCATTCTTGACTTTGGCCCCCATGCCTATCGCCCTTATTCGGCTGCCGAACGTGCGGTGATCCGCGCCGCCTTTGGCCGCTGGCCGGGGGATGCGGGCGTGGCCGAGGCGGCGGAAGTGGTGGAACTGGCCCATGTCGAACTGCTCAGCCGCTTTGCCGGGGCCGATGTGATCGGGTTTCATGGCCAGACCCTGGCCCATGATCCGGCGGGGCGGGGCACGCATCAGGCCGGCAATGGCGGACTTTTGGCCGATGTGCTGGCTGTGCCGACCGTTTGGGACTTTCGGTCCACCGATGTCGAGATGGGCGGCCAGGGCGCGCCCCTGGCGCCCTTTTTCCATCACGCCTGCGCGCGGTTCATCGGGGCGGCAGAGCCCTTGGCCATGCTCAATCTGGGCGGCGTCGGCAACGTGACCTGGATTGATCCCGGCCTGGCCGCACCCGAGGCCCCGGGTGCCCTTTTGGCCTTTGATACCGGGCCCGCCAATGCGCCGGTCAACGATCTGATGCAGGCGCGGCGCGGTTTGGTGCAGGACGAAGGCGGGGCATTGGCGCTGACGGGTCGTGCGGACCCTGCAGTGCTGCAACACTTCCTGGCCATGCC
>JAYSWK010000620.1:0-6723 GCA_043718085.1 Rhodobacterales bacterium | reverse complement strand
AGGATCGGCACCGAAAACGCGGGCGTTCCCATGAATGTGACCCTCATCCGCGCCTCGCAAGCTTGTCCGCGCGGGCCAGCAGCATCTTGCGTTTCAGGGGCGAGAGGTGGTCGAAATACATCTTGCCGTTCAGATGGTCGATCTGATGCTGCACCGAGGTCGCCCAAAGATGCACAAAGTCACGCTCTTCGACAGCGCCATCCTTGTTCATGTAGCTTACGGTCACGGCGCGCGGGCGGCTGATCACGGCAGAAACGCCGGGCAGATTGGGGCTGGCCTCTTCATGATCGCGCATCTGGCCCGAGGCGTGCAGAACCTGCGGGTTGGCCATCAGCACGGCCTGACCCCGCGCCTCGGAACAATCGACGACCGCCAGGCGCAGGGCGACGCCGATCTGCACCGCGGCAAGGCCATAGCCCGGCATGGCATCCATGACCTGAACCATCTCGCCCCAAATGGCGCGGATGTCGGGTGTGATTTCGCCCACCGCGGCGGCAGGGGTTTTCAGGCAGGGATGGGGCCAGGGCAGGCAGGCCCTCATGCCCGCGTTGCCGCCTCGGCTTTGGCGCGGGCTTCTGGAGTCAGATGGTCCAGTGTCAGGATGCCGTTCAGATGGTCGATCTCGTGCTGGGCGCAGATGGCGCGAAAGCCGGTCAGCTTTTGGGCCGCGATGGCGCCGTCCGGCGTGATCCAGCGCAGGATGATGGAACTGGCCCGCGCGACATCGGCCAATGCACCGGGGATCGACAGACAGCCCTCGGGCCCGATCTCGGTTTCGGGGCTGCGCCAGATAATCTCGGGGTTGATGAAAATTTCGGGCGTTGCGGCTTCGGATTTCCAGGTCGCATCCATGACGAAAAGCCGGGACAGGCGGCCAACCTGGGGGGCGGCCAGCCCGCGGCCCTGTGCGGCATACATCGTCTCCAGCATGTCGCGGGCCAGGGTCAGCGTGCCGTCATCCGCCGCGGCAGGCAGGCTTTGCAGGGACAGGCGGGGATCGGGCCAGGTCAGGATGGGCAAAAGCGTCATCCGCGCCCCTCACGCGCGCGTTCGCGTTTCAGCTTTTCCATCTTGCGGGTGACCATCTGGCGTTTCATCAGCCCAAGATAGTCGATAAAGAGCTTTCCATTCAAATGATCAATTTCATGCTGCACGCAGGTCGCCCAAAGCCCCTCGAAGGTTTCTTCGCGGGCCTGCCCGGTTTCATCCATCCAGCACACCGTCGCCTTGTCCGGGCGCTGCACCTCGTAATAGATCTCGGGGATGGACAGGCAGCCTTCCTCATAGGTGGCCACGGTGTCCGAGGTCCAGGTGACCTCGGGGTTGAACAGGATCAGCGGGCGCGGCGCATCGGGCGCCTTCATGCAATCCATCACGATCAGCCGTCTGGTCACGCCGACCTGCGGGGCGGCCAGGCCAATGCCGGGGGCGTCATACATCGTCTCCAGCATGTCATCCGCAAGTTTGCGCAGATCGCCCGTGATGTCCGTCACGGGGTCGCACAGCTTTTTCAGCCTGGGGTCGGGATGGATCAAAATTGGGCGGATCATGGTTTGGGATTTACGGCGTGGGCGCGATTGGTGCAAGAGGGGGGCAAGCAGGAGGACCTCATGGATTTCGACGAGAAGATCAACCGTTTCGGCACGCATTCCTACAAATGGGACATGATGGAGCCGAGCTTTGGCGTGCCCGCCAAGGATGGCCTGGCCATGTGGGTCGCGGATATGGAGTTCCGCCCGCCGGCCTGCGTGCAAGCCGCACTGAAGGCCATGCTGGATCACGGGGTCTACGGCTATTTCGGCGATGATGCGGATTACCTGGCCGCGATCCAGTGGTGGATGAAAACCCGCCATGGCTGGGATGTCGCCAAGGACAGCATCTTTACGACCCATGGTCTGGTCAACGGCGTGTCACTGTGCATCGACGCCTTTACCAAGGTGGGCGATGGCATCGTGCTGACGACGCCGGTCTATCATGCCTTCGCCCGCGTGATCGCGGCGGCGGGGCGGCATGTGGTGGAATGCCCATTGGCCCTGGCCGAGGGGCAGCAGCAGATGGATTTCGCCGCCTGGGACCGCCAGATGACCGGACGCGAGACCATGTTTATCCTGTGCTCGCCGCACAATCCTGGTGGCCGGGTCTGGAGCCGGGACGAATTGCAAGGCGTGGCCGATTTCTGCAAGCGTCACGATCTGGTGCTGGTGTCGGACGAGATCCATGCCGATCTGGTCATGCCAGGCCACAAGCACATCCCCACGGCTTTGATCGACGGGGTCGCGGACCGGCTGGTGATGATGACGGCCACCACAAAGACCTTCAACATTGCCGGCGCCCATATCGGCAATGTCATCATCGCGGACAAGGGCCTGCGCGAACGGTTTGACCAGACGCTGATGAAAATGGGCATCTCACCCAACAGCTTTGGCATGATCATGGCAACCGCGGCCTATTCGCCGGAAGGGGCCGAATGGGTCGATGCGCTGAACCTTTATCTTGATGGCAACCGCAAGCTTTTTGACGCCGGGGTGAATGCCATTCCCGGCCTGCGTTCGACGCCCTTGCAGGCGACCTATCTGGCCTGGGTCGATTTTTCGGGCACCGGCATGACACCGGCCGAGTTTACCAAACGGGTCGAACAGGGTGCCCGGATCGCGGTCAATCACGGCGCACCCTTTGGCAAGGGGGGCGAGAGCTGTCTGCGCTTCAACATTGCCTGCCCCCGGTCGGAGATACAGGAGGCCGTGACCCGCCTGCAGGCGGCCTTTGCCGATCTGCAATAGATCGGCCCATGTCGCCCGACGGCGGCCCCTTTCGGGTTGTGTCGAAGGTGGCGCAACCTAAAGTTGATTTGTGCAGATTTACTCTCGCCCTCTGGCCGGGGCGATTCGCGCGGGCCAGGTATCGCGCACAAAATTGGTGCGTCGCGGCATCAGGCTTTTGGCAAGAAGGCCACGGGTGTGTTTTCGTTGCGCCAGAAATCCAAAGGCGCATGATCATCCACGATGGTCGAGCGTTTGAAATCGCAGACCAGTTCATCACCTTCGGTCACCGAAGCGACGATAAGGCATTGAAATATATGGCGTGACCCGTCATAAACATCGACCAGTCCGCGCAGATGGGGGGTCATGGCGGCATCCAGAACCATACCGTCATGCCAGAACCGCAGCACCGGAAACACTTCATCACAGACATGCACTCGCAACCGCGATTTGCGCCGTTGATCCGATTTCCGCGCGGCTTCCAGCCCCTCGCGAACCTCTTTGGACAGGAAATTCTGCATCACGCACCTCACCCCAATTCAAGTCTGCGCCGGGTCGGCTGAAACTCAAGGTCACAGAAAGACGTGACTTTTTTGCGAAGATGGCGTGACTGAATTGCAACGAAAGTGTTCAATCTTTTACGGCTGCCCGCGGGTTTCACAGCCCCGCGGCCAGCCCGGTTCTGGCAAACCGGCTCGGCCTTCCCCGGTGGAGTATTTGCGCCGATGTGAAGGGGCGAAATTTTAGTCAAACTGCCCGAAATTTGCGGTATGGAGGGGCGATCAAACCGGAGTGTTCCATGCGTCTATCCACGATTGCCCTGCTTGCCAGCCTTTCCGCGACCCCGGTGCTTGCCGCGCCCTGTGGTGGCGATTTCAACGAATTCCTGGGTGCCATGTCGGCCGAAGCCTCTGCCGCGGGTCTGCCGCAGGGTGCCATTGACGCCTTCATGTCGGGGGCCCGGCGCGACGGGGCGGTGATCAAGGCCGATCATGGCCAAGGCATTTTCCGCAAGACCTTTCTTGAATTTTCGCAAAGTCTGATCAGCAAGAACCGCATCAATGGCGCGGCCAGCTATTCAAAGAAATACGATGCTTCCTTCAAGGCGGCCGCCAAGAGATATGGCGTGTCGCGCGGCATCATCCTGGCCTTCTGGGCCTTTGAAACCGACTTTGGCCAGGTTCAGGGCGATTTCAACACGCGCAACGCCCTTCTGACCCTGGCGCATGACTGCCGCCGCCCGGATATCTTTCAGCCCCAGGTTCTGGCGGCGATTGCCCTGACGGCGCGGGGCGACATTGACCCTGCGGTCACCCAGGGCGCCTGGGCGGGCGAAATCGGTCAGGTCCAGATGCTGCCCCGCGATATTCTGGAACGCGGCGTGGACGGCGATGGCGACGGGCATATCACGTTGAAAACCTCGGCGCCCGATGCGATTCTGTCGGCCTCGCATATGCTGCAGTTTTATGGCTGGCGTGCGGGCGAGCCCTGGATGCAAGAGGTCGTGGTGCCTGACAGTCTTGACTGGTCAAAGACCGGGATCGACACCGAACTTCCGGCGTCGCAATGGGCCGCAATGGGTGTGCGGGCGCGTGCGGGGAACCTGGCCAACCTGCCCGCCTCGGTGCTGCTGCCGCAGGGGCGCAAGGGGCCGGCCTTTATCGTCTATCCGAACTACAAGGTTCTGTTCGAATGGAACAAAAGCTTTGTCTATGTGACCACCGCCGCCTATTTTGCCACCCGGATCGAAGGGGCCGCCCCCTATGATGCGGGCAATCCTGATCCGGCCTTGTCGCTGGAGGAGACGGCGGCCTTGCAGAAAAAGCTGGCGGCGATGGGGTATGACGTGGGCAAGATCGACGGCATTATCGGGGCGGGCACGCGCCGGGCCGTGCAGGCCGAACAGAAACGACTTGGCTTGCCTGCCGATGGCTGGCCGACCCAGTCGCTGGTGGATGCGCTATGACCCAGGCAACGATGACCGAACTATTGGCGACCCTGTCCGACATTCTGGCGGCTCCCAAGGATAACGCGCCGATCCATTCGCTGTGTCTGCGCCCGGCGCGGGGCGAAAGGGCCTTTCCTGAAAGCATCACCATGACCCGCGCCGTCGGCATTCCGGGCGAGCGTTGGGCGACAGAGCCCTGGCTGAAGCTGCCCGACGGCAGCCCAGATCCGCAAATTCAGGTCTCGATCCTGCCCTTGCGGGTGATGAACCTTGTTTGGCGCGACCGGGTGAACACGCCCCATCCTGGCGATCCGATCGTGGCCGATCTGAATTGCGGCTTTGACAACTTGCCGGCTGGCTCGCTGATCCAGGCCGGAAGCGCCGTGTTGCGGGTGTCGAACGAGCCCAACGATGGTTGCGCCAAGTGGAAGGTCCGCTATGGCCATGACGCCTATGATTTCATCCGCCTGCCGGACCAGGCGCAGCACCGCTTGCGCGGCATCCTGTGTTCGGTTGAACGGGATGGCAGTGTGGCCATCAGCGACCCATTGGTTGTGCTGCGGCGCGGTTTGTGACCCGTTGGATTTGCGACGAATTTGCGCATTAGCCTCTTGGTAAGAAGATTCGGGCCAACCTTCCCTTGGGTGTGAAAACTAACTTGGGTGGGTGCAATGGCCTATGCGTTTCCGGGCGAAGGGGCCCTGGACTATTTTCCATGCAATTACGGAATGTCGCGTTTGGTGTTCCGGGGGCCCAGGCGGTCGCTGGACCGGCCCTACATCGCCTTTCTGGGCGGGGCAGAGACATATGGCAAATATGTGCCGGACCCTTTTCCCGACCTTGTGGAAGACGAGGTCGGCTTTGCCGCCATCAATCTGGGCTGTGTAAATGCGGGGCCGGATGTCTATCTGGCGGAACCCGAGGTGATCCGCATCGCCAACCGGGCCGAGGCGGTGGTGGTGCAGGTCATGGGGGCGGCCAACCTTACGAACCGCTACTACTCGGTCCATCCCCGCCGGAATGACCGGTTCATCGCCGCAACACCAGAGTTGCGCGCGCTGTTCAAAGAGGTGGACTTCACCGAATTCAACTTTACCCGTCACATGCTGACGGCCCTTGAAGCGGTCTCGAAAGAGCGGTTCGAACTGGTGGCCGACGAGTTGCGGCGCAGTTGGGTGACCCGGATGGGCGACCTGCTGGATCAGCTGGGCAATCGGGCAGTGCTTTTGTGGGTGGCCGATGCGCCGCCCCTGCCCAGAGACCAGCGGCGCGGGTTGAAGGGCGATCCGGTTCTGGTGGACCGCGCCATGGTGGCCGAACTGGTGCCCAAGGCACGGCGCTATGTCGAAGCGGTCACCACCAGTCAGGCCCGGCAGGCCTCGCTGGAAGGCATGGCCTTTGCGGCGCTGGAGGCGTTGGCGGCAGCGGCCCTGCCCGGCCCTTCCGTGCACCGGGACGTGGCGACCAAACTGGTGGTTGCGCTGGACGAGATCCTGACATGACACCGGGGCGCCAAAGCGCCCCGGTACATCCTGGGTAAGGCGGGGTTCACCCCGCCGCCCTGACTTACAGCTTTTCGATCAGTTCCGGCACTGCGGTGAACAGATCCGCGACCAACCCGTAATCCGCAACCTGAAAGATCGGGGCCTCTTCGTCCTTGTTGATCGCCACGATGACCTTGCTGTCCTTCATCCCCGCCAGATGCTGGATGGCACCCGAGATGCCGACGGCGACATAAAGGTTCGGTGCGACGACCTTGCCGGTCTGGCCGACCTGCCAGTCGTTGGGCGCAAAGCCACTGTCCACGGCCGCGCGCGAGGCGCCGACAGCGGCGTTCAGCTTGTCGGCCAGTCTTTCGATCAGATCAAAGCTTTCCTTGCTGCCCACACCGCGCCCGCCCGACACGACGATCCCGGCCGAGGTCAGTTCAGGCCGGTCGCTGGTCGCCACGCGATCCTCGACCCAGGCAGACAGGCCCGCATCGCCCGGACCACCGATCTTTTCAACCCCGGCGGC
>JAYSWK010000619.1:0-2694 GCA_043718085.1 Rhodobacterales bacterium | reverse complement strand
GCGGTCAATTCCCTAAGAGCCCGATATGCAAACAGTCAAACGCCGATGCGCCCAAACCGCCCACATATCTCTTCATAAATATACAACTTCAAAGAGCGATCTGCCGACAAAATAAACGAAGCGCGCTAATTGCTTAGCGATCCCCGTCCGCCGTGTCTTCAGATTTTCCGGGGCGTTTCGGGCTGCTTGCGCTGCCGTTCGTTCCCGTCACCGTCGCTGGTCTGCTGCGGTGAGGGGCTATCTACGGAGGTGCGCTGAAACCCGCAAGAGGAAAAAACGCATCCTGAGTAAAAATTTTCCGCAATCACGATTTACCCACAAAATCTTGGGGTTGGTGTGAAGGGATGCCATATCGGCCTGTCCGGGATGGGGTGCGTTCACCCGTCTGCACGGGTGAATCATCCGGCGCGAAGGGCGGTCAGACCCAGATCAGGCTGCGGGGGCCATTGCGATAGAGGCGGACGGCGAGCAGGGCAAGGAGGATGGCGGTGTAGGTCAGGACCTCGACCGTGTAGACTTTGCCGACCATCAGAAAGTGCAGCATGGCCAGCGCGGTGGCGGCATAGGCCAGTTTGTGCAGCCGGTTCCAGTTCTGGGCGCCGAGGCGGCGGATGGAGCGGTTGTTGGAGGTGATGGCCAAGGGGATCAGCAGCAGGAAGGCCGACATGCCGACCAGGATGTACCAGCGTTTATAAAGATCGGGCAGGATCTGGCCCCAGCGCAGGCCCATGTCGATGGTGAGCCAAGATGTGAAGTGCAGGGCAACATAGGCAAAGGCGACAAGGCCCAACTGGCGGCGAAAGCGCAAAAGGTTCAGGCCGGCCCAGCGCAGGGGGGAGACAAAGAGTGTGGCAATCAAGAGCCGCACGGCCCAGAGACCCAGGCCCCATTCAATGGCGCGGATCGGGTCGATGGCCTGGGTGGCGGTATAGGCGACCCAAAGCACGGGAAAGATGCCGAGGATATAAACGGTCCAGGTCGGGACTTTCTTCAGGGCGCGGTTGATCTGGTCGAGCATCAGAAGTTCACCGCCAAGTCCAGGCCGGAATAAAGGCTGGCGACCTGTTCGCCATAGCCGTTGAACATCAGCGTGTCTTGCCGCCCGGCCAGAAGGCCCGCGCCGATGCGGCGTTCGGAAGCCTGGCTCCAGCGGGGGTGGTCCACTTGCGGGTTCACATTGGCATAAAAGCCGTATTCATTGGCGGCCAGCATGTTCCAGGTGGTCTGGGGCATGTCGGCGACAAAGCTGATCTTGACGATCGCCTTGATGCCCTTGAAGCCGTATTTCCATGGTGTGACCAGCCGGATCGGCGCGCCGTTCTGGTTGGGCAGGGGCTGGCCGTAAAGGCCGGTGGCAAGAAGGGTCAGGGGGTGCATCGCCTCGTCCATCCGAAGGCCCTCGCGGTAGGGCCAGTTGAGGATGGCTGATTGCTGGCCGGGCATTTCCTCGGGGCGGACCAGGGTTTCGAAGGCGACGAATTTGGCGCCGGGCTGGGGGCCGAGCCTGGACAGAAGGGCGGCGAAGGGGATGCCCTGCCAGGGGATGATCATGGACCAGGCCTCGACACAGCGGTGGCGGTAGATGCGTTCCTCGGGCGTCAGGCCGGAGAGAAGGTCGCCCAGGTCATAGGTGCCGGGCTTGTCGACCAGACCGTCGACCGTGACGGTCCAGGGTGTGGTATTCAGGCTGCCGGCATTGGCGGCGGGATCTTCCTTGCCGGTACCGAATTCGTAGTAGTTGTTGTAACCCGAGATTTCCTCGAGCGTATTGGGGGCCTCGTCGGTCGAGTATTGGCTGCCGGCAAGGGCGGGGCGGCCAAGGGAGGCGGCGGCGGCAAGGGCGGCGGCGCCCATCATGATCTGGCGGCGGTTGAGATAGAGGGTTTTGGGGGTCACGTCGGACCATTTGAGATCGGGGCGGAAGGTCATGGCGGGCTCCTGGCTGGTTCAGGCGAAGATGACGCAGACGAGCGGAATTTCAAAATCATCTTGTCTCACGGTTCGGTCAGGGGTTTGAAACATGGAAAGTGGGCGGATGTCCAAGTTTTGGACATGGTGTTTTTGCGTTTAGTTATAATGTGTTACCGATTTGCATTAACCAAATTGAAAGGTTTGACACGGGCCCGGCGGACCGGTTAGGCAGTGGTTTTGCATCACGCGATCTGTGAGGAAATGGGCCGCTTTGTAACAGGGCGGCGCGGCAGAGACCTGGGACGGGTCTGGGGGTATCACACCCCCAGGCCGCAGTGCCATGCGGCAATGCTGCCCCCAAGTGGAGTTTTTGGGCCAAGGTGAAGGGCAAAATTTTAGTCGGATTGTAAGGAATGCAGGGCGTGGCTGGGCCTACCGGGGTTGGAAATTGCGTTCGACATAGTCCATTACGTCGTCCATCAGGGCTCCTTTGCGGGCCTCTTCCCCCGAAAAGCGCAAGGACCAGCCGTCGCGGGTCAGTTCGCGCCGTATGGTCAGGCCCTGTTTGAGGTCGAGCAGGCGGCGCGGGCGGGCGGCGCGGGTCGGGGTGGCGGGCACTTCGCGGTCGTGGCGGTCGGCCTCGGCCAGGGTCGGCAGAAGCGCCTCCCACTGGGTTTGCAGGCTTTGGCCGCGCTGTTCCTTGAGCACTTGGTGCAGGACCGCGACAAGGCCGCCGCGCATGGCGGAGGCCAGACGGGTCAATTGAGTATGGCTGAGCAGATG
>JAYSWK010000618.1:0-2699 GCA_043718085.1 Rhodobacterales bacterium | reverse complement strand
ATCTGGCCGACAGGATGGACGCCGACGAGGCGGCGACGTTTCCGCTGGACGGCAGCATTCGGATCAGGGATTTTCGGGCCGGGATGGATGTGCGCTATGGCTGGGCCATGGCTTGCGACTATTCAGCACCCGACAACATCGCGCGCTTTTGGTATGTGTCGCAAGAAAAGCTGGAACCGCGGATCGGCGCGCGCTTTGCCGAGGACGGTGCGGAGCTTGAACAACCGTTGGGCATTGGTCGACTTGCCGCCGATCTGGCCCGTGATCTGGCGGCATGGCCGGGCGATCAGCCCTTGGCCAGTTTCCTGCTGGTCCATCCCGAACATCGCCTGATGGCGCGGCGTGTGCAGCAATCGGCGACCAGACCCTATGCCGAGATCCAGGACAACCTGCTGGCCAAAGGCATGCTGCCCATCGACATGCTGCGCTGCAAACTGGCCTTTTTTGGTGCCAGCCACTTTGATCCGCGTTCCGACAAATGGGTGCGCATCAGCCTTTGCAAGGGCGAACCCTACCCACAGGATCTGAACGCCCTGCGGGACAGGCGCCCATGACAAAATCGTCCGAAACCTTCCCCGGCGTAGGGGAGGTCAGCAGTCCTGCCCAAGAGGTTACCCTGTCGCAGAATGAGACCGAGAGCCTGTGCATGAAGGCTGCACGGGGGGCCGGGTTCAGTTGGGGTCTGGCCGAAGAAGCGGGCATTGCCGCAGGCTGGCTTGCCGCGCGGGGGATGGATGGGACAGCGTCGCTTTTGGCGTGGCTTGCCCATCGGCAGGGCCAGAGGGCAAAGGCCGGCAGGCCGGAACCATCGCCCGGCCATTGGCGCGGCGCAGGTCAGGGGCCATTGTGTCCAATCACGCTGGGTGCCGCGCTGATGGACAGCGCCTTGCTTGCCGATGGGCCGTTCAGCCGTGACACCCGGCTTGATCCCGTGGGCGCGCCAATTCTGCTTTTGCCCTTCCTTGTGCGGGGGGCGCAGATCTGCGGCAAGTCACTGGCGGTTGTCTGGCCGGGCGGGCGCATGGCAATCTCGCGGCAGGGCGCGTTCGACCGGCGGGCCGCACTTGGCCGGATGGGGCGGGACGCACTGGCCTTGACGATCCAAATAGCACCGGACCCGGACCCCGAAAGCCTTCCAGCCGGATCAACCCGGCTTCCGGCGATCCCCATGGCCGTTCTGACCGGGCTGGACCTGTTTGCCTTGCGCACCACGGTTCCTGCCACCGATGCCTCGCGGCGTGGCGCCGGAAGCAATACAACCGACAATGACTGATCCCAGTTGGACTGGCAGGCGCGCGCGGTCGTCGCGCATTTGCTTCTGGACCGACCGCAAGAATGCCCCCCAAGGACCGGACAGGGCGAGGTCAGGTGATGCCGGGCAAAAGCGCCTCGGCTGCGGCGATGGCGTCGCTTTGGTCCGGTTGCAGTTCCTGTTGGCCATAGCCGGAAATCGCTTGCTGAAACGGGTCCGCGACGCCGGTGCGGTGGCCGGAAAGCGCTTCCAGCATCGCCAGATCACAATAGGGCACATGGCCTGCGCAATAGCCGCTTCGTGGACGACCAGCAGGCGGCCCTGACACAAATGGTCGGCAGCCTGCATGATCAGGGCTGTCATGGCGCATCACCTTGTCTTATGACATCCATCGGCTCCTTTGCGATAAAGGAGCCGCTGCCCGCCACGCCATTCATGGCGGGCAGCCGCGGCGGTCGGATCGTGGTCTTCCGGGTCTATCGGGACCGTTCTCGAGTTGGATCGACCGCCGTTTTCACCCTGGGCCGGAACGAATAACCGCCTGCGTCGTCGCTGGGCGCGTTTTTGCGTGAAAACTCGGCCTACCTGACCGTCGCCCCCCGGCTGGTGCTAGCCCCCGGTGCCGTCCTTTCGCTGGCCTTTGGGTCCGGTCCGTCCCGCGTGCTGGCCCTGGATCGCGTGGATCTCAGCCTGAAACCCGGCACCATCCTGGGTGTGGTGGGGGAAAGTGGTTCGGGCAAATCGACCTTGGGCTTCGCCGTGGGGCGGTTGCTGCCGGATGACGTGCGGCCCCTTACCGGCGCGGTCACGGTGGCGGCGCGCGATGTGTGGCAATTGTCCGACGCGGCCCTGCGCGAATTGCGCCTGTCGACGCTGCGCTATGTCTTTCAGGACCCGATTGCCACCCTGGACCCGACACACCGGATCGGCACCCATCTGGCCGAGGCCGTCACCCCTCGGGCCGTCGCCGCCCGCGTTCTGGCCGGATTGGCCGAGGTCAGCCTGCCAAACTCCGAACGCGTTGCCGCAAGTTGGCCACACGAGCTGTCCGGCGGTATGGCGCAGCACGTCACCATCGCCATGGCCTTCATCGCCAACCCGCAAGTCGTCGTGGCGGACGAGGCCACAAGTGCGCTGGACGCCTCTGTCCGCACCCGCATCCTGGAATTGCTGCGCGCCAAGGCCAAGGCATCCGGCATCACCCTGACCCTGATTTCGCATGACCTGTGGGCGGTGCGGTCGTTCTGTGACGAGGTGGTGGTGATGTATGGCGGCCACATTGTCGAACACGGCCTTGCGGCACGGGTCTTTGCGCAGCCCGCACATCCCTGCACCCGTGCGCTTTTGGCCGCGACACCGGGGCACGAGGCACCCGGCGAACGGCTGGCGACCATTCCCGGTGCGGTCGGCGCTTTGCGCAGGCCATCAACCGGCTGTGCCTTTGCGC
>JAYSWK010000617.1:0-2700 GCA_043718085.1 Rhodobacterales bacterium | reverse complement strand
TTTACAGCTATGCGGTTGCCGCATCGCTTGCCGGGGGCACCGGCGCACCGTTTGACGAAGACCAGAACCGCAAGGTCGCGGCACGTCTGATGAGCAATATCTACCGCGGACCGATGGGGGTCATGCGCTATGTGCCCGAAACCCATTCGGCCTATAGCTATCCGAACCAGACCAACGATCCGTCCTTGGGTATGCCGCATATCTTCAGTCAGATTCAGGACAAGACCAAAGATGGTTTGCTGATCGGGCCGCAACCCTATGATGTGGCCAAGTTCCAGATCCCGGCCTGGATCAAAGCCTGATGGCGGCGCTGGCCCCGGATGCGCCTTTGCTGGAATGCACCAATGCGACGGTGCGTTTTGGTTCTCTGGTGGCGGTCGACAACGTATCACTGTCGGTCTCTGCCGGAGAAACGGTTGGGATCGGTGGCCCGAACGGCGCCGGAAAGACGACATTTCTTGATCTGATTTCCGGTCTTTTGCCGCTTGCGGGCGGGAAAATCGCTTTTGAGGGCCGGCCCATTTCCGGGCTGGCCCCGCATCTGATCAACCGGCTGGGCATCGCGCGGACCTTTCAGCTGAACGCCGGATTTGACGGCATGTCGGTGCATGACAACGTGCTGACATCGGTGGTGTTCGGGCAACGGGTGCATCACACACGCGGCCCGCTTTATAGAAAGAGCGACCTTGTCCACACCGCAGAGTTGCTGGAAGAGTTCGCGCTGACCGATTGCGCCCAGGTCATGGTCAGTGATATTCCGATCCTTGCGCGCAAAAAGCTGATGGTGGCCACGGCTTTGGCGACCGATCCGAAATTGCTGCTGCTGGATGAGCCGGTCGGCGGACTGACCCCGGCCGAGGTTGATGACTATATCCAGGTGGTTCTCGGGCTGAAAAAGCGCGGAATCACCATGGTTTTCATTGAGCATGTGATGCGGTTTCTAACGACCGTCGCCGATCGCGCCGTCATCATGCATCACGGCTCGTTGATCTATGACGGGCTGCCGTCCGGCATCGCCCATGATGCGCAAGTGACCGAGGTTTACCTGGGCAAAAGCGCCGAAGCGATGCGCGGGGTGGGACAATGACCGCTTTGCTATCCATAGAAAATCTGACCGCAGGCTACGGCAAGCAGCCGGTGTTGCACGGGGTATCGCTGGAAATTCAGCCGAAAAGCGTGTTTGCCCTGATCGGGCCGAATGGCCATGGCAAGACCACGCTTCTGCGTTGCCTGTCGGGCCTGATCGCACACAAGGCCGACCTGCTGCAGTTTGGCGGCGAAAATATCAGCGCCGCACCTTCCCACATTCGCGTGGCCCGCGGCCTGATCCATGTGCCGCAAGGCGACCAGTTGTTCCGCGACATGAGCGTCGAGGAAAACCTGCTGATGGGCGCTTATCTGCGCGACGATCCAGGTGCCGTTCAGGCCAGCCTTGCCGACGTCTACACATTCTTTCCCCGCCTGGGCGAGCGCCGGACGCAGCTGGCCAACAGCCTGTCGGGTGGCGAGCGGCGCATGGCGGGTATCGGGCGCGGCCTGATGGCGGCGGGCCAGTTCATGATGATCGACGAGCCGTCGCTGGGGCTGGCCCCCCTGATCATCGAACAGATTTACGCCGGCTTGAAAGCCCTTGCCACCAGCGGCCGCACCATTCTGATTGTCGAAGAAAACCCGATGCGGATCGTCGAGATCGCCGATCACATGGCGCTGATGGACGGCGGTCAGATCGTGTGGTCGGGCAGTCCGGTGGCACTCACCACCGAAAAGAAGATCATGCAAACGTACTTTGGGGCAGCGTGAGCGCACATGGAAATTCTGATTCAGATTGTATTAACCGGGCTGACCCTGGGGGCGATGTATGCGCTGGCATCCGTCGGGCTGGCGTTGATCTGGGGCACCATGGGCATGTTCAACATGGCCCAAAACATGTTCATCACCGTCGGGGCTTATGGCGCCTATACCGCAATTGGTGCCTTGGGAATGCCGATCTGGCTGGGCCTGCCGGCGGGGTTGCTGGTGGGGGCCATGGTCGGTGTCTTGACCCATCTGCTGATCGTCCGCCAGATGCTGGGGCGCCCGAATTTCGAGATGAACATCATGGTGGCGACGGCGGGCGTCGGCATCGTGCTGGAAAACCTCGTGTTGCAGGCTTACGGTGGCTATCCCTACCGCCAGCCGGTCAACATCACCGGCAGTTTCAAGCTGGGCGGTGTGGCGATTTCCTATCAACCCTTGATGATCATCTTCATCGCGACCGTGCTGATCATGGCAACCGCATACTTGCTGCTCAAAACCCGCTTTGGCCGCGCCATTCGCGCCACGGCGATGAACATCGACGCCGCCCGCCTGATGGGTGTGCAGACCGAGCGGACCTATCTGCAAGTGATGGCCATCGCCGGCGCGCTGGCGGGGGCGGCGGGGGTGCTGATCTCCTCGCTGTCGTCGCTATCGCCGCAAATGGGGTCTGATCCGATGGTCAAAGCCTTTGTGATCTGCGTGGTGGCCGGGCTTGGCAATGTGGCGGGAACTGGTGCCACCGCCGTGGTGCTGGGCCTGTTTGAAGCCGCCATTCAATTCTACTTTGGCGTCCGCTTTGGCTTTCCGATGATGCTTGGCTTGGTCATCCTGGTGCTGATCTGGCGCCCTAATGGCCTGTTTGGCCGCAAGTCGGTGGTAAGACTATGATATTCTCGAAAGCGC
>JAYSWK010000616.1:0-2700 GCA_043718085.1 Rhodobacterales bacterium | reverse complement strand
TCAAATTCTCGAACGGGCAGGACCTGACGGTCAAGGATGTGGTGGCAAGCTTCCAGCGGATCTTCAAAGTGTCCAGCCCGACGGCGGGCGGCTTCTATTCGGTGATCGTGGGCGCCGATGCCTGTCTGGCCGAGGCTGCGACCTGCACGCTGGACGGCGGCATCGTGGCGGATGAGGCCACCAACACCATCACCATCAACCTGACGCGGCCGGATGCCGAATTCCTGGACAAGCTGGCGCTACCCCATGCCGCGATCCTGCCCGCCGACACGCCGACGCAGGATGTGGGATCGTCGCCCATTCCCGGCACCGGCGCCTATTACATCAGCGCCTATGACCCGAACACCGGCATGACGATGAGCCGCAATCCGAATTTCGCGGTGTGGAGCGAAGAAGCCCAGCCCGACGGCTATCCCGATGTCGTGCAATATGACTTTGGCCTGACTGACGAGGCAGAAGTGACCGCCGTGCAGAACGGCGAGGCCGACTGGATGTTCGACCAGCCGCCGACCGACCGTCTGGGAGAGATCGGCACGACCTATGCCGATCAGGTCTTTGTCACGCCGCTGACCGCCTGGTGGTATGCGCCGATGAACACCAATCTTGCGCCCTTCGACAACCTCAAGGCGCGTCAGGCGGTGAACTTTGCGCTGGACCGCAATGCCTTGGTCAACCTGTTCGGTGGGCCGGTGCTGGCCAGCCCGGTCTGTCAGGTTCTGCCGCCCGGCTTCCCCGGCCATGTCGATTACTGCCCCTATACCAAGGACCCCGGCACCACATGGTCGGCGCCCGACGTCGAGAAGGCCAAGGCGCTGGTCGAGGAGTCTGGCACCAAGGGCCAGAAGGTCACGATCATTGCCGAAGATACCGCCGTGTCCAAGGCCATCGGGACCTATATGCAATCGGTTCTGACCGAGATCGGCTATGACGCCGAGGTCAAGCCCATCTCGCCCAATATCCAGTTCACCTATATCCAGAACACCAACAACAATGTGCAGATCTCGATCACCCAGTGGTATCAGGATTATCCGGCGGCTTCGGACTTTCTGAACATCCTGTTCGGTTGCGCCTCGTTCACGCCCGGCTCGGACAGTTCCATCAATATTGCGGGCTTCTGCGATCAGGACATCCAGGCCAAGATGGATGCGGCCCTGGCCCTGGGCGTGACCGATCCCGATGCAGCCAATGCCGCCTGGGCCGAGATCGACAAGGCCGTGACCGATGCCGCCCCCATGGCGGCACTGTTCACGCCCAAGCATATCGACTTTGTGTCCAAGCGTGTGGGCAACTTCCAGTTCAACAGCCAGTTCTACTGGATGGTGACCCAGTCCTGGGTGCAGTGACACGTGTCTGAAACCGCACACAAAAGCCGTGGCCCATGGGCCACGGCGTTGAACCGTCTGTCACATGACACAACCGCACTGGCCGCTTTGGCCGTGTTTCTGGTGCTGGTCCTGGCCTGCCTTCTTGCGCCTGTCTATGCCTGGTGGGCCGGGGTCGAGCCGTTCAAATCGACGCTGGACGCCGTGATCATGATCGATGGCCAGGCGCATCCGGTGATGGAAGTGCCGACAACGGGCCTTGCCCTGGGCTATACGCCCATCGGGCCGACCTGGCGTCCGGGCAATTACTTTCTGGGGGCCGACAATCAGGGCCGGGACGTGATGGCGCGGCTTTTGTATGGCGGTCTGAATTCCTTTGTCATTGCAGGGGCTGCCACGGCTTTCACGCTGACTTTCGCCACGCTGTTCGGGCTGCTTGCCGGCTTTTTCGGCGGGGTGATCGACATGGTGATCAGCCGCATCCTGGATGTGCTATGGGCTTTTCCGGTCTATCTTCTGGCGATTTCGCTGTCGATCGTGCTGATCACCCAGGGCATCACCATCGGGCCCTGGGTGGTGGATTCCGGGTCGCTATTGTTGCCGATCTTCATCATCGGCGTGATCTACATTCCCTACGTCGCCCGCCCGGTGCGCGGCCAGGTCATGAGTCTGCGGCAAAGCGATTTCGTCCTGGCCGCCATCGGGCTGGGGGCCCCGGCCTGGCGCATCCTGCTCAAGGATATCCTGCCGAACGTCTCGACCACATTGATCGTTTTCGTGCCGATCATGATGGCACTGAACATGCTGACCGAAAGCGCCCTGTCGTTCCTGTCCATCGGGGTGCAGCCGCCTGATGCAAGCTGGGGGACGATCATTCAGGATGGGCAGACGCTTTTGTACACCCGGCCCGCCGTCGCCCTGGCACCGGGCATCATGATCGTGGTCGCGGTCCTGTCGCTGAACGTCTTTGGCGACGGGCTGCGCGACGCGCTGGATCCGCGCAGCAAGATCAAACTGGGGCGCGGCGGATGATTTACGCCATTCTTCAGCGCATGGCCCAGATGGTCTTTGTGATGTGGGGCATCAGCCTTCTGGTGTTCCTGATCTTCTTTGGCACGCCGGGCGTGGACCCCGCAGCCCGCATCGCCGGGCGCAACGCCAGCCCCGAAGTGCTGGAGGCCGTGCGCAAAAGCTTTGGCTTCGATCAGCCCTTTTACGTGCAATATCTGACCATGATGAAGAAGATCTTCGTCACGGGCGATCTGACATCTTTCGTCAATCGTGGCTGGAAGGTCGTGCCGGCCGTGCTGGACACGATCCCGGTCACCCTGTCGCTGGTCATGGGTGCTGCCGTGCTGTGGGTGGTCTTTTCGCTGAT
>JAYSWK010000615.1:0-2726 GCA_043718085.1 Rhodobacterales bacterium | reverse complement strand
GGCAATTGCCGGATTTTGAGAAGATGATCGTCGATGAGGGCGTGGTGCTGGTCAAGCTTTGGCTGGATGTGGGCCGCGCCGAACAGTTGCGCCGCTTTCTTGACCGCGAGAAGGATCCGCTGAAGCAGTGGAAGCTGAGCTGGATTGATGTCGAGGGTCTGAAAAAATGGGACGCCTATTCGGCAGCAATTGCCGAGACGATGGAGAAAACCCATTCCAAGCACGCGCCCTGGACGGTGATCCGTGGCGATGACAAGGATCGGGCGCGCATTGCCGCAATCCAGACGGTGCTGACTGCCGTCGATTACCGGGGGCGCGACAAGAAGGCCATCGGCAAGATCGACGCGCGGATTTGCGGCGGGCCTGGGATTTTGGATGGCTAAGCAGGGGTATCACCACGGCAACCTGCGGCAGGCCTTGATTGACGCCACCTTGCAGCTGATCGAGGCGCAGGGCCCGCAGGGGTTCACCCTTTCTGATGCGGCAAAAAATGCCGGGGTGACGCCTGCCGCAGTCTATCGGCACTTCGCCGGACGCGAAGACCTGATCGGCGAATGCGCCCGTCAGGGGTTCGAGATCTTTGCCGACCTCATGGCCCATGCCTATGACAACGGCCGCCCGACGGCGTTGCGGGCCTTTGAGGCGACGGGGCGCGCCTATCTGGCTTTCGCGCGCAAGTTTCCGGGGCATTACATGGCGATGTTTGAAAGTGGCCTGAACCTGAACCGCAATCCTGATCTGGCGCGGGCCGCGGAGCGGGCGCGCGCGGTGCTGACCCACGCGGCAGAAACGCTGTCCGTGCATATTCCCGCCGCGCGACGCCCGCCCGCGGCAATGTTTGCCGCGCATATCTGGGCCCTAAGCCACGGCGTCGTGGAATTGTTCGCCCGCGGCGCGCCGGGATCGCGGGCCCCCTTTCCGCCCGAGGATCTTCTTGAGGCGGGGATCGGTATCTACTTGCGGGGGCTGGGACTGGTGGCGCCCGACGTGGCCTGACCAGGTGGGCCTGACCAGGTGGGCCTGACCGGGCGGGCCGGTTCGCCGGTCAGGGCTGGTTCAGATCGGCGAAGCTGCGGCCATTGCGGATCAGGTCATCCCAGAGCGGCGCGGGCTGCCAAAAGCTGTCGCCGACCGCGGCCCAGAGGGTCAGATCGTTGCGCAGGCCCAAGAGACCGGCCTGATCGGCGGCCTGCATCGGCCCGCCACGCCAGCGTGGAAATCCCTGTGCCATCGCCACCAGATCATAATCCGACGGCTGCCGCATGCGCCCTTCGGTCAATGCCCAGGCGCCGTCATTGGCCAAGCCGGCCAAAACGCGCCGCTGAATATCTTCGGCAGGCAGCCGCCGGGGTGGGCGCAGACGATCCGCCTCGGCCACCACCGCGTCATCGGATTGGGCGGCATGCCCGACATCTTGATAGTGGTGGTAGCCTTGGCCGCCGCGCCGCCCCAACCGGCCGGTGGCGCGCAGCCAATCCGCCAGCGCCACCCCTTCAGGAGCAGCTGCGACACCATCGCGGCGTACCGGCTGGCCGGACAAGACATGATCCAGCCCGTAAAGATCACGCAGCTCATAGGCGCCCAGCGGCAGGCCGTATGCGCGCAGCGCGCGGTCGATCTGGTAGGGGGCGGCCCCGGCAGCAAGGCAGCGGTCGGCTGCCTCGCCAAGGCAGGTCCACAGTCTTTTGCCCAGAAAACCCGGTTGCGGGCCAGCTCTGAGCAAACGCCAGCCAAGGGTTTTGGCCAAAGCGTGCAGCATCGCCGTGGCTTGCGCCCCAAGGCCGTCGCCAGCCGCGATTTCCACAAGCTTCACCTGCCGCACCGGTTCGGTAAGATAAAGACAGAGATGCGCGTCGGGTCGTCCGGAGGCGATTGCCAATCGGGCGGCATCAAGTCCGCAGGTCACGCTGAAAATCGGCACGCCGGGGGCCAGAGCCGCGCCGATCTGCGCCAGCATTTGTTCCTTCAATGCTGCCGACTCTGGCAGCGCTTCAATCACCAGATCGGCGCCGACGGCGTCAGACACGCTGTGCCCGGCCTTCAGGTTCAGCCAATCATCCAGATGTTTCTTGGGGCTCAGATCGCCACGTTTCACCGCCGCCTCTTGTGCGCGCACCACCCGGCTCAGCGTCTGTGACACCGCCCGTTCATCCGCTTCTATCAACATCACCGTCAGACCAGCCGACAAAAGTCCGGTGGCAATTCCAGCCCCTATGGCGCCGCCACCGACTACCGCCACGTCGGTCAGTTTCGGCGCCGGCTGCCCGCCAGTGGGAAGCGACTTTGCCCCGCGCCGTTCGGCTAAAAACGCATGAAGCAGCGCCTTTGCCTCGGCCGTGCCGACCAGATCTTCGAAAGCCGTGCGCTCAAAAGCGAATCCTTCCAGCGGCGGCAGCAAGAACGCCGCCTCGACGCAGTCGATAATGCGCGGTGCGGCGCGGTCATGGGGGGGATGCCCCAAAGCCCGCGCGGCGGACACCGCCGCCAGATTGGTCGCCGCCGCGGCATGGCCCTGCACCGGCCGGACCGCGGCAACAGCAAGTGGCAGGCGCCCGTCCACATGGGCCTTTGCCAGCGCCTGTGCCGTCTGAACCACATCGCCGGCGGCGATCTTATCAATCAGCCCCAGCGCCAGCGCCTTGTCGGTAGCGACGGGCGCGCCGGTCAGCATCATCTCGATCGCTGCCGCTGCCCCGATCAGTCTGGGCAGGCGCTGCGTCCCCCCG
>JAYSWK010000614.1:0-6830 GCA_043718085.1 Rhodobacterales bacterium | reverse complement strand
AAGCCGTCGCCGGTGGCGCCGACCGGATCGAACTGTGCGCCGCCCTCTCGGTTGGCGGCCTGACCCCATCGCCCGGCCTGATTGCCATGGCCGCGACCTGCGGCCTGCCCGCCTATCCGATGATCCGCCCCCGCCCCGGCGCGTTCACCTTCACCGCCGCCGAAGTGGCCTGCATGAAGGCCGATATCCGCGCCACCCGTGCAGCGGGTCTGACCGGCGTGGTTCTGGGGGCCAGCCTGCCCGACGGACGGCTGGACACATCCGTCCTTTCCGATCTGGTAGCCGAGGCGCAGGGCCTTGATCTGACCCTGCACCGCGCCGTGGACCTGACCCCCGACATAGACGAGGCGGTCGCGGTCGCCATCACCCTGGGCTTCCGCCGCATCCTCACATCGGGCGGTGCCGCCACAGCCCCGCAAGGACTGGCGCGGTTGGGCCGCATGATCGCAACCGCCGCAACTCGCCTGTCGATCATGCCCGGATCAGGCGTTTCGGTGGACACCTGGCCCAGGTTGTCCGGGCTGGCGGTCCACGAAATACACGCCTCCTGTGCGGTCGTGCTTCCGGGCAAACCCGATCCGTTCGGCTTTGTGACTGGCCATGAAAAGCGGACCGACCGGGGCAGGGTGCGGGCGCTGAAGGCGCTCATCGGCTGACCGGCGTCAGATCCAGCCCAATGCAGCCAGCGCAATCCTCGTGCGGCGCTGTAGCTCGGGAATGGCCTCCGGTTCGGCCATGAAGTCCTTGACCGACATCATCCGCCAATGCTGACCCTCATCCCCGAACCGAACAGCCGCGATTTCATCCGGCGTGATCCGTCCGGCAAAGAAATGCGACGGTCGCGTCTCGTCCATCATCGAAGGAAACGCGCGCTGCCACACCAATCGCGCGGCGGGCAGGTGCAGACCGAACTCCTCGGCCAATTCGCGCAAAACGCAGGCCTCTGGCGTCTCGACCCCCTCGCGTCCCCCTCCCGGCAGGTCCCAGCGATTGGCCCAAGCCAACCCCGGCCTGTCATCGCGCAGATAGGTCAGCAGGGCCCCGCCGCACACCAGTACCAGCTTGCAGCCGACAAAATCTCCACTGGAACCCTCAGCCCCGCCGCGCCCCGCGTCAGTCATGTGCCGCGCCTCAACTGAGCCAGAAAATCGCGCAACAAGGGCACCCGGCGCGGCCGAAAGCTTTCTGCGGCCAGCGTGATCTCGGACATCCATTCCAGGCGAAAGCGGCGAAAATCCTGGCGCAGGGTGCAAAAGGCCAAAAGCAAAAGCGTGCGGTCCAGGAAAACCACCGAAAGCGGCCAGATCCGGCGCTGGGTCTGGCGGCCCTGCCCGTCCTTATAGCTCAGATCCAGGGCACGCTCGTCCCAGCAGGCCTGACGGATCAGGGCCAGATGCGGCGGGGCAGCGGGGCGCTTTTCAAAGCGGTAGGTCAGTTGCACGGCGTGGATCGCCTGGCGCTGGACCCGCTCGGGCAGGGTGGCGGTGATCTTGGCAAGGGCGGCCTGGGCGGCCTTGGCCAAGGCCGGGTCGCCCGCAATGCGCACTTCGGCCAGCCCCAGCACCAACGCCTCGACCTCAAGCTGGGTGAACATCTGCGGCGGCAAGGCCGGATCCTCGGCCAGCGTATAGCCAAGCCCCGCTGCGCCATCGATCAGCGCACCCCCCGCGCGCAGGGCAGCGATGTCGCGGTAAAGCGTGCGGGGACTGACCTCCGTCTCCTCGGCCAGACGCTGGGCCGTCACGGGCTGCGGCAAGCTGCGCAAGGCGGCCAGCAGGCGGAAAAGGCGATCGGCGCGGGACATGGGCTGGGCCTTTGGCAAGCGTTTCTGAAACAGGTCTATCGACGGGATGCTGACGGAAACTGTCAGGAGTCTTCAAGGATAAGGTGACCATCGGAAAACGCAAAGGAGAGAATGATGTTGAAACTGGTCCATGCCCCCATGTCGCGTTCGTCGCGCATCCTGTGGCTGATCGAGGAAATGGGGATCGCAGACAAGGTCGCCGTGCAGGTGGTGAATATCCGGCGGTTTGACGGGTCGGGGCAGCGCGACCCGGCCAATCCCCATCCCGATGGCAAGGTGCCTGTGCTGTTTCACGACACCGCCGACGGCCAGGCCAAGATCATGGAAAGCGGGGCGGTGATGCTGTATCTGACCGCGCTGTTTCCCGACAGCGGTCTGGCGCCAAAGCCCGGCACGGCCAAGCGGGGCGAATTCCTGACCTGGCTCTTTTGGTATGGTTCGGTGATGGAGCCGGTTCTGACCCTGGCGGCTGCGGGGATTTTTCATCCCTATCTGACCGCAGGCATCCGCGGCGTGGACGAGGTCAATGCCCGGCTGCGCGCCGCCCTTGAACGCGGTCCCTGGCTGCTCGGCGATCAGTTCAGCGCCGCGGATCTTCTGTGCTTTTCGCCCTACAACTGGTTCAAGGATGCCACGCCGGACGACCCGCTGATCCAGGACTGGGTCGCGCGCTGTCTGGCGCGGCCCAGCGTGGGACGGGTGCAGGCCATCGACCAGGCCCTGATGGCTCAGGCCGTGGCGGCCTGAAGTGCTAGGTCCATCAGCGCCTTGATCTCGTCCTTGGCCGTGCCGGCAACGATGCGGCCAAGTTCCTTGTCACCTTGCAAGACCACCAGGGTCGAACGGCGCGGGATGTTCATGTCGGTCACGATCTGGCTTTCACCCCAGGTGTCCCAATCTGCGTTCAGGAACACGATATTGGCCTCGTAAGCCGGGTTTTCGGCCTTCAGCCCCTCGATCACGCGGCCCTGCGCCTTGCAGGTCGAGCACCAGGACGCCTTGAAATCCAGAAACACGGTCTTGCCGGCGGCCAGTTCAGAGGCCAGCAGTTCGGGGGTGTAATTCGCCGCTGCCGCAAGTGCGGCAAAGGGGGCGGCGGCAAGCATGGCGGTCGTCACGGTCAGAAAGCTACGGCGATTCATGGGGTTACCCTTCATATGGACACAGAGAAGTCTTGCAGCCAGATCGGCAGCACGTTCAAGAGCCAGGTCTCGATCACCCGGTTGATGTGGAAAAAGATCATAGCCCCCACCAGGATCAACACGCCCCCCATCACCGGTCTGGACAGTTCGGCCAGGTGTTGCAAGGCGGCGCGGTGGCGCAAAAATGTGGCGCGGGCGGTGTAGCCCAGCGTCAGGATGACCCCGGCGACGCCTGCGGCAAAGCTGGCCATTGTGGCGGTGGCAAAGGCCAGATCGGTGCCCTGCGAAGCCAGCGATATGGCGCCGCCAAGTGTGGGGCCGACACAGGGGCTCCAGACAGCACCCAAAAGGGCGCCGGTCAGGGCCTGCCCGGGCAGGCCGCTGCGGTCAACCCGGTCGATGCCCTGATCGGCCTGGGCTGACAGGCCCGCCGTGGCAAGCGCAAAGCCCGCATTCAGGCGCGGCACCATCAGGATCAGGCCAAAGCCCATCATCAGCACCGCTCCGGCCCGCGCCACGCTGTCCTCGGACAGGCCAAGGCTGTGCCCGGCGACGGCAACGGCGATGCCAAGGGTGACAAAGCTTGCCGCCATGCCCGCGGCCAGGGCCACCGGACCAAAACGATGCGCCTGCAGAGCCGAGGCCAGAACCAGCGGCAACACCGGCAGGACGCAGGGGTTGATCAGGGTCAAAAGACCGGCAAGAAAGGCAAGGACCAGGGTCATCGCGCCAAAATGCCGGGGCGAACCCTGCCTGTCACCCAAAGCTTTCGTGAGGGTTGCGTGACCGGCCGTGCAAAAAGGGCCGCGTCAGGCCGGCGGCTGCCACAACTCGATCGGATTGCCCTCGGGGTCATGGATCCGGGCGAACTTGCCGTAATCGCCATCCCATTCGGCCCGGGTTTCAACCTCGATCCCGGAGGCGCGCAGCGTGGCGATCAGATCGTCGATCCCTTCGACCCGCAGGTTCAGCATGTATTGGCGGTCCGCCGGGAAATAATCACTATCCGCCTTGAACGGCGAGAACACGGTCTGCCCGGCATCCTGCGCCCAGTTGTAGCTGGCGATACCCGGCAACAGGTGGGTCTCGTACCAGGCGGTCAACGCGGCGGGGTCCCTGGCGCGAAAGAACAGGCCGCCGATTCCGGTTACACGGGCCATCACATCACCTCTCATGCTGATAAATCAAAAGGGCCGTCCAAAGACGACCCTTCCAAAATCACGCACGCAAGGCAAGCCTCAGGCGTTGACGCTGTCCTTCAGCGCCTTGGCGATCGAGAATTTGACCTGCTTGTCGGCGCCCTTGGTCACGGTCTCGCCGGTGGCGGGATTGCGGACCTGACGCTCGGGGCGGGCGCGGCAGGCAACCTTGCCAAGGCCCGGCAGGGTGACAGCACCGCCACCGGCCACTTCGCGCGTTACCACGGCAGCAATCGCATCAAGCGCGGCGCTGGCGGTTTTCTTGTCTGAACCCATGGCATCGGCCAGGGCAGCAAGGAGCTGAGTCTTGGTCATTGGTTTCGACATCGTCATGTCCCTTTGTTCGCATCCGCCTGAACTGCGGCATTTGTTGGGGCCATTTCCGGCCTGCGGTTCCCGCTACACAGGTTTTTGCCGTGCAACGCAAGTATTTTTCGCTCAAACCGGCAGAAATCCCGCGTTTGGGCGCTTCCCGTCAAAGGAAGGCTGTCTCTTCGAAACTGCGCAGCTTGCGCGAATGAATCTCGCCCAGCGGCATCTTGCGCAGATGCTCCATGGCGCGAACCCCGATTTGCAGGTGGCGCGCGACCTGGGTCTTGTAAAACTCGGTCGCCATGCCCGGCAATTTCAACTCGCCATGCAGGGGCTTGTCGGACACGCACAGCAATGTCCCATAGGGCACGCGAAAGCGAAAGCCATTGGCCGCGATGGTCGCCGATTCCATGTCCAGCGCGATGGCGCGCGATTGCGACAGACGGCGCACCGGGCCGGACTGGTCGCGCAATTCCCAATTGCGGTTGTCGATCGTGGCAACGGTGCCCGTGCGCATGATGCGCTTAAGCTCATAGCCCTGCAGCTGCGTCACCTCGGCCACGGCTTGTTGCAGCGCAATCTGGATCTCGGCCAAAGCCGGGATAGGCACCCAGATCGGCAGATCGTCGTCCAGAACGTGATCCTCGCGCAGATAGGCATGGGCCAGGCAGAAATCGCCCAAGGACTGGCTGTTGCGCAACCCCGCGCAATGGCCCAGCATCAACCAGGCATGGGGGCGCAAGACGGCGATATGGTCGGTGGCGGTCTTGGCGTTGGATGGTCCGATCCCGATATTGACCAGCGTGATGCCATCGCCGTCGGCCCGTTTCAGATGATAGGTCGGCATCTGCGGCATCTTGCCGGACGCGCGAATTTCCTGATCCGGCGCCGTGATCGAGGCATTCCCCCCCGTCACGAACTCGGTATAGCCCAGTTCAGGGTTGCCCAGGGCCGCGCGGGCAATGGCTTCGAACTCGTCCACATAGAACTGATAGTTGGTGAACAGCACATAGTTCTGGAAATGGCTGGCATCGGTGGCCGTGTAATGGCTCAGCCGCGCCAGGCTGTAATCGACCCTCTGCGCGGTAAAGGGCGCCAAAGGCTGCGATCCGTCGGGATTATGGATCCTTGTGCCGTTGACGATGTCGTCATTGGTCGTGGCCAGATCCGGCACGTCAAAGACATCGCGCAGCGAAAAGTCCAGCGACCCTTCCTGCGGCACCAGCAATTCGGGCGATCCCGCAACCGCGAAATGCACCGGAATCGGCGTGTCCGACAGGCCGATCTGCACCGGCACCTCGTGATTGGCGATCAAAAGTTCCAGCTGCTGCGTCAGATAATTGCGAAACAGATCGGGCCTAGTGACCGTGGTGGCATAGGTCCCAGGCCGCGAGACATGGCCAAAACTCAACCGGCTGTCGATCTTGTCATGGCTGGCCACGGTCAGCCGGATTTCCGGGTAAAAGGCGCGGATGCGGGTGGCAGGTTTGCCCTTGGCCACCGCCTGACGGAAATGCTGCACCAGAAATCCGGTGGCCTGGCCGTAAAGCTCTTCCAGCCGCGCCACGGCGGCGGCGGCATCGGTGAAGGTGCGGGTATCCTGACGCACCGGCGTCAGCACAAGGGTATCATCGGTCATCATATCATCTTTGCGATTTGATCGGAACCAGACACGCTTTAAGGCCGTCTTCCGGTCCGTGACAAGTGACGGTTTGATAAAGCGGTTTCAAGTGGCCCGGAACAGGGCGACAAAGGCACGGTCGGTGGCGTGGTCAGGATCCAGCGCCCGGGCGGCGGTGCCATAGACGTCAACGTCGATCAGGTGCAACGCGCGGATCATTCCGCGGGTTTGCAGATCGGCAAGGGCAGTGTCAAAGCCCGCCCCGGTCCAGACGCGCTGGTTGATCGACAAGGCAAACAGCGCCCCGGGCCGGGCCACGGCCAGGATGACCGGCAGGGCGACGGGGCCGACATGGCCAGCCGTGAACGTGCCCGATGAAGTGACGCCGTTGTAAATGGCGGGCAGGGTCAGCGTCTGGGTCACATCGGCGCAGAAAATGCCGGTATAGAGCCGCTTTTCCGCGGCCTTCGCCAGCATGTCGGCGGAAAAGTCCAGCGCGTCGATCTGGTCTTTCAGCCCCATGTCGCGCAGGGACTGGGCCAAAAGTCCGGTGCCCGCGCCGATATCCAGCACCGGACCCTTGCCCTGTTCGGCCATGAAGGCGGCGGCGACATGGGCGGGCAGATTGTACTGCATGTCTTGGGCAAAGCCGCTGTCATAGGTGCGGGCAAAGTCGCGATACAGCGCCAATGTGTCTTCGGCGCTGGTCAGGGCAAGGGCTGCGGTCAGATCGGCCTTGGTCATCATGCCAT
>JAYSWK010000613.1:0-2744 GCA_043718085.1 Rhodobacterales bacterium | reverse complement strand
CGGTCGGCCAGTGCTTGGGCCCGCAGCGAGCATGCCAGCGCGTCATGCGCATAGCCACCATAGCCATGGCCGAAAAGCCGGGTCCAGACCGACAGCACTGCATGCCCGTTACGCGGCCCCATCAGTGTGGTGTCGTTCGACTTCAGGTAAGCCACCGCGCGCGCGATTCGGTCGACATGCACGCGCCGGGCCACCAGCGCGCCGCAGGGCATCGGCGTGCCGATCATCTTGTGGCCCGAGGTCGAGATGCTGTCGATCCCCGCCTCGAAGGTCGGGCGGATCGCGTCCGGCGCGCCTTGAAGAAACGGGACCACCATCGCATTCAGCGCCCCGTCCACATGGACATAGCGCTGGTCCGGGCCACAGCCCGCCGTCTCAAGTACGGCAAGCGCGCCGACGATATCATCATGCGCGCCTTTCATCGTGGTGCCACAGGTCAGCACCAGAATTACCGGACGCCCTTTCAGCCCGGCGACCGCCATGGCCAGCGCTGCAAGGTCGATCTCGCCCACCGGAGTCGACGCCACTTCGATGGCCTCTATCCGCTGGATACGGGCCGCCTTGGGGATGGAGTGATGCGCATCGGCACTGTGAATCAGAACGGCATCCGGCAGGGCCTTGCGGCCAAGGTAGATGCCCCAGATATTGCCCTCGGTGCCGCTGGCACCGATCAAGCCCCAGTAGTCCTTCAGATTGCTGCATCCCCACAGGCGCATCAGCCAGGAAATGGCCTCCCGCTCCAGTCCGCACACCTCCGAGGCATAGTGCGACCCGACATAGGGATCACCGAGATTGTTGACCAGAAAATGCTGGAAGGTAACCGGCACACCGGGCCCGAAAGAAAAGTTGTAGGGGTAGCCGAGATGGGTCTGATGCGCCACGCGCATCCGCTGTTCGGTTTCCAGAAGCCGATCCAGCATTTCGTCGTTCAGGGACTGGTGCAGCGACGGTCCACGCGGAAAGGCATGTGTTATGGGGTGATCCTTAGAATGGATTTGCCGTGGGAACGGCCGGGGCGGGCAGGTGCCCGCCCGAGGGTCATTGGCTCACAGGGTAAAACTTCGGACGCACCAACGCATCGCAGGTCAGGAAACGGGCCCGGCTTGTGTGCGCGTTGTGGCCGGTCGCCTTGCCGGCACGCAGGTCGGCTTCGGCTGACAGCTTGTCCATGCAGTCCTGGACTTCGGTGCGGTAAGCGACGCGCATGACTCTGCAGTCTTCCGTTGCGTCGCCCATGGGGCCGACAAGAGAGCAGGCATTCGAAGCATCAGCCACCGTGTCGGCGAGGGTTGGTCCGGAAAGGCCTGCGAGCAGGAAGAGGGTGAACGTGAAGGTGAGTTTCATCTGACTATATTCCTTTGAGAAGAATTGAATGCCTTGCGGCCGGGGTCCGACCGGGGCCGGGCCGCCTGGGGCCGGATGACCGGATCAGTAGCGGCAGCCTGCACCCGCCTCCGTGATGCCCGCGTGATACGTCCGGGAACTCCCAAACCACCTCCGCACGGCCTGCTTGAACGTCCGCAGGGCGTCCGGGTGGCGTGAAATCGTTCGATATCAATGGATTGCACGGCGTCTGCCTTGGCCAGGCCCGACAGTCCGGGCCGATCCGGTTTTCACGGTCGGCTCACGTCGCGGTCACGCATAGGGCCTGATCTTGTTTTCACGCCGACTCTGCGGCGCAAAAAATTTGTCACATCCTTTTCTGGAGTTCCTGGAATGACGAAAGCCCCGTCCGTCCGATCCGCGCCCCTTGCCGCAACCTATGTTGACGTTGCCCCCGGATACTTTGAGAAGCGTGGCCTGCGGCGCTATGCCGGCGTCTGGTCGCTTTGGGCGCTGGGGGTGGGCGCGGTGATCTCGGGCCACTTTTCCGGCTGGAACCTCGGCCTTGCCGTCGGCGGATGGGGCGGGATGCTGGTGGCCGCCGCAATCATGGCGGTGATGTTCCTCGCCCTCTCGTTCTGCATCGCCGAGATGAGCACCGCGCTGCCGCTGAACGGCGGCTCGTATCCCTTTGCGCGATTTGCACTCGGCCCCTTCTGGGGCTTCGTCTCGGGCCTGTGCGAGCATATCGAATACGTGCTGACGCCAGCCGTCATCTGCTACTTCATCGGGGCCTATCTGGGGGCGATCTTCGGTCCGGCCGTGCCCGAGCCGGTCTGGTGGATCGGAACCTATGCGCTTTTCCTTGCGCTCAACATGCTGGGCGTGGCGCTGACGTTCCGCATCACGCTGGTCGTCACGCTGACGTCGCTGGCGGTCCTGTTGTTCTTCTGCGCAGTCGCCTTTCCGCAGGCCGATTTCGCGCGGTGGGCGATGAACATCGCCAGCGACGGCAGCGAGCTACCGGGCGGGCACGGGGATTTCCTGCCGATGGGTTGGGCCGGAGTCCTGGCCGCCCTGCCGTTTGCGGTCTGGCTATATCTTGCGATCGAAGAGACGCCACTGGCGGTCGAAGAGTCGGTGGACCCCGTACGTGACCTGCCGAAGGGCATTCTTCTGGCGCTGGTCACGCTGATCCTCACCGCCTTCCTGATCGTGGCGATCAACCCGGCGGTCGAAGGGATCGGCGCCCATGCGCTGTCGCAATCGGGCGAACCCGTTCGCGACGGGTTCCGCGCCCTTTTTGGCGGGGCCAGCGCCGATATCCTGGGGCTGATCGCGCTTTCGGGTCTGGTTGCCAGCTTTCACGCCATCCTGTTCGCGCAGGGGCGGCAGATCTTTTCGCTGTCCCGCGCGGGCTA
>JAYSWK010000612.1:0-2749 GCA_043718085.1 Rhodobacterales bacterium | reverse complement strand
GGGCGATAATTTCGGCTGACTTCGCAATTTCAATGCGTTGTCTGTTATCAAGCGCCGCCTCGGCCCGACATGACAATGCCAGTATGCGTGAGTTTGAGCCCGTCAGTTCAATCGCATTTCCGGCAAATTCGCCGATCTGTGCTGCGGTCAGGGGAATGACAGTGCGCCCGGTTTCGGCAAGCCGCTGCGCCACCATATAGCGGCGAGCGGTGTCGGGGATCATATCCAGCCCCACAAGTGCAAAATCGGTGGCGATACACATCAGCACATTGGTGTGATAGACGGCACGGCCCAACTGGTCGACGGCATCAAAGGCAATCGGTTCATAGGCGAAATGCGTGCAAAACCGCTCAAGCGCCACCGGATCGGCGCGGTTCGAGCGCACCGTATAGGCGATGCGCCCGATATGGTCGAGCACCATCGCCCCGGTGCCTTCCAGCGCCAGCCCGTCTTCCTCAAGCCCCGACATGTCGATGACTTCCTGCACCCGGTAGCGCTGCTTGAACATCTCGATCACATCGGCGCGGCGTTCGCGGCGGCGGTTTTTGGCGAACATCGGATAAACCGCGATCTGGCCGCCGGGATGGGTGGAAAACCAGTTGTTGGGAAAAACACTGTCGGGCGTGTCGCGGCTGCCATCGTCGTCAAAGACATGCACGGTCACACCTTCGCCGCGCAGGCGGGCGACGGCGGCGTCATGCTCGGCGCGGGCGCGCAGCGCCAGTGCTGCCGACTCGAGATTGGCATTGGTCTGAAAGGCGTTGTCGGCGGCGGTTTCGGGGTTGGGGGTGAAGGCATGCGGGCGGATCATCACCACCGCACCGGGGGCCTGGAGCAGGTTGCGTGCGGCCAGAAAGCTCATCCGAAACTCCGTGTCGGGCGATCAAAGACTTTGCGACCCATCAGGCTGCCCACCAGTTCGACCATCAGTTTTGCGGTCTTGCCGCGTTCGTCAAGGAAAGGGTTCAACTCGACCAGATCCAGCGATGTGACCAGCGCGGATTCGTGCAGCATCTCCATCACCAGATGCGCCTCGCGGAAGGTGGTGCCGCCGGGAACGGTGGTGCCGACGGCTGGGGCGATGGCCGGATCAAGGAAATCAACGTCAAGCGAGACATGCAGGAAGCCGTTAGCGGCCCGCACCCGGTCAAGAAATTCGCGCAAGGGCGCAATGATGCCGCGTTCGTCCAGCACCCGCATGTCGCAGATGATCGCATCGGTTTCCAGAAGTAGCGCGTGTTCGGCCGGATCAACCGAGCGGATGCCGAACAGACAAACCTGATCCTCCGGCACCGGAACCGGGAAGGGGGGGAACGCCTCAAACCCCGGACGGCCGATGATATAGGCCACGGGTGTTCCGTGCAGGTTGCCCGATTGCGTAGTCACCGGAGTATGGATGTCTGAATGTGCGTCCAGCCAAAGCACGAACAGTGGCCGGTTTTCGCGGGCGGCGTGGGTGGCCGCGCCGGCAACGGATCCAAGGGCCAGCGAATGATCCCCCCCCATCAGGATCGGAAAGCCGCCCGATGCCAAGGCTTCGGCAGTGCGGGCTGAGAGCGCTTCGGTCCAGGCCACGGTTTCGGGCAGGGAATGAACCATAGGGTTTGGGCAATGGGTGGGTTTCAGCGGGGCAGGGGCAAGATCCCCCCAGTCAGCGACCTTGTGACCCATCTCGGCGATGGAGGTGCCAAGGCCTGCCACCCGGTAGGCCGATGGTCCCATCAGACAACCGGCGCGTTTTTGACCCGAGTCGATGGCCGCGCCAATAAGGATGCAAGATTTGGGCATGGGTGACTCGCTATTTTGTGGCTTTTCGTAGAATGCCTCCATCTTGCGTCAATTTGCACGTAAACTATTATCAATTCATGCCTGTATTGCGCAAAACGGCGGAAAGAATGATCGAATTGGATGACATTGACCAAAGGCTTGTCGCTGAGCTGAGGCGTGACGGGCGCGCGACCTTATCGGATTTGGCCGCGCGTTTGGGGCTGGCGCGGGCCACGGTCAGATCGCGGATTGAACGCTTGCAGACGCGGGGCGAGATTGTCGGATTCACGGTGTTGACGCGCAGCGATATCAGCGCCTTGCCGGTGCGGGGGCTGATGATGATCGCAATCGAAGGCCCCGGAACAGAGCGGATCATGGCGCGGCTAAGCGGGCTTGCCGAGGTGCTGGCGGTGCATTCCACAAATGGCCGTTGGGATTTGATTGCCGAGCTGGGAACCCGCACCCTTGAGGAATTGGATTCCGTGCTATTGCGGGTGCGCGGCTTTGAAGGCGTTCTGGCCAGTGAAACAAGTCTTTTCCTGAACACCCGTCGCGCCGGCCGCCGCTGAGTTTCGGAACAGCTGCGCTAACGGCGGCGCGCGGCCATGAGCCACAGGGCCACCAGACCGAGCGAAAAGACCGCATTCCATGACGCCATCGACAGGCCGAACAGACTCCACGCCACTTCGTTGCACCGAATAAGCGGAGCTTGCAGAATTTGGTTCAAGAGGTCTTCGGCGGAAACACCCGTGACACCGTTTGAAGTGCAGGTTGTCGGGCCTTGCCAAAAGCCGCGCTCAATCCCGGTGTGAAAGATACCAATGAGCGCGGTGGTCAACGCGGCCAAGGCGCCCATCCAGGCAAGGTGCCGCCAGCCGGTCAGGTATAGGGCGCCACCGATGAGGATCGCGATCAAGTGCGGCCAGCGCTGCCACAGACAAAGCTCGCACGGCGCATAGCCGAAAGCCTGAAAGATGAACGC
>JAYSWK010000611.1:0-2759 GCA_043718085.1 Rhodobacterales bacterium | reverse complement strand
CGCTGTGGGACAAGCTGGTGGCGGCGGGGGCGGACCTGGGGGTCATGCCCTATGGCACCGAAGCCATGCATGTGATGCGGGCCGAGAAGGGCTTTGTGATGATCGGAGACGAGACCGATGGCACGGTCATCCCGCAGGATCTGAACCTGGACTGGGCGATTTCCAAAAAGAAGGCGGATTATCTGGGCAAACGGGGGCAGGAGAGGTCTTTTCTTGCGCGGGCGGACCGCTGGAAACTGGCCGGGTTCGAGACGCTGGATGGCTCGGTCATCCCGGATGGGGCCTATATTCTGGCCGAGGGGCACAATGCCAATGGGCAGCGCAATACCCAAGGCCGTGTCACCTCGACCTACCACAGCCCGACCCTGGGCAAGGGCATCGCCATGGGGCTGATCACCGGGGGTCTGGCCCGGATAGGTGAGGTGGTCGAGTTCAACACGGTCAGCGGCAACACGGTTCGGGCGAAGGTCGTCGACCCGGTGTTCTATGACAAAGAAGGAGCCATGCAGAATGTCTGATCCGGTCAGCGCCCTCGGGCAGGCTTCATTCGATGGATTTGCCAAGGTGCGCGAGATCGGGCCGCTGGGCATGATCGGCCTGCGCGCCAAATCCGATGTGGCCGGGCTGGCAAAGGCGGTCAAGGCGGTGTCAGGCACTGCCTTGCCAAAGCCGCGGCGGATCGAGGTCAATGGCGATTGCGCGGCAGGCTGGATGAGCCCGGACGAATATCTGCTGATCCTGCCTTATGGCGAGACGGGTGCCGCCATGGCGGCGCTGGCCGAGGCGTTGCAGGGGCAGCACCATCTGGCGGTGGTCGTGTCGGACGCCCGCGCGGTGTTTCGCATCGAGGGCGCGACCGCCGATCAGGTGATCCGCAAGCTGGCACCGGTCGATCTGGACAGGATGGAGCCGGGCGAATTGCGCCGCACGCGGGTGGCGCAGGTCGCCGCGGCATTCTGGCGTCAGGGCGATGGGTTCACCCTGGTCTGCTTTCGGTCGGTTGCGGGCTATGTCATGGGGCTTTTGTCCCATTCGGCCCAACCCGGATCAGAGCTTTTCTGAACCTGCCCACATGTGGACAGAATTTAAAACTGTTGTATGTCAATGAGTTGCGAATTTCTGTTAACCTGGTTTCAACCTTTGGTCGCATGGGGCAAAACCTGTCGGCCCCTTGGTGAACACAGACCCCACCACCCGCACGCGGCGCAGGGTTGCGGCGGCATTCCGGTTTCGCGCTAAAGGCGCAAATGCGATTGGCGATGCGCGTATCTCGTGCTAGCCATTGCGCATCAGTGTTTGGAAATGAGGTTTGTGCGTGCTGAAATTTAGCGGAATTGCAATGGGTTGCGCACTGGCGTTTTCGGGCGCGGCGCAGGCGGATGTGCAAAAGTGCGGGATGCGCCCAAGCACGTCGATCCAGAAGGGATGGATCGCACCAGAGATCTATATCGCCTATGACGAAGCGTCCAAGGAGGTTCAGGTCTTTGATGGCATCATCTCGAAAGCCAACAAGGAAAAGCCGGTTGATGCCCGGATTCGTGAGGAAAAGTCCAATTCGCGCAGCATTGACTGGGCGCTGTTCTTGACCAGTGACAGCGGCCAAAGGACGAAGATGGCCTATCAGGCCACGCTGTTGTTCGCGTCAAATGAACTTCATGTCACCGCCCGCCCGGCAGGATATCGCGACTTCTTCACCGCCGTCGGGAATTGCACCCCCTACACGGGTTGACCGACCCAGGGTGGCTGATTTCAACGGACTGACCAGCGTCCGCCCTTGACCTTCCCGGGGCTTGGACGCTTAGTGGCGGGCAGCAAATACCCTGAACAGGAGAGAGAAAATGGCGTTCACCCTTCCCGATCTGCCCTATGCGCATGATGCCTTGGCATCGCTTGGCATGTCGAAAGAAACCTTCGAATACCACCATGACATCCACCACAAGGCCTATGTCGACAATGGCAACAAGCTGATTGCCGGCACCGAGTGGGAGATGAAGTCGGTCGAAGAGATCGTCGTTGGCACCTACAACAAGACCGCCGTGGCGCAAAGCGGCATCTTCAACAATGCCAGCCAGCATTGGAACCACGCCCTGTTCTGGGAGGTGATGGGCACGGGCGGCAAGGTGATGCCGGGAGCTTTGGAAAAGGCTTTGGTCGAAAGCTTTGGCTCGGTTGCCAAGTTCAAGGAAGATTTCGCGGGTGCGGGTGCGGGTCAGTTCGGTTCAGGCTGGGCCTGGCTGGTCAAGGACGCGGGCGGGGCCTTGAAGGTCACCAAGACCGAAAACGGCGTCAACCCCTTGTGCTTTGGTCAAAAGGCGCTGCTGGGCTGCGATGTGTGGGAGCATTCCTATTACATCGATTTCCGCAACAAGCGTCCGGCCTATCTGGCCAATTTCCTGGACAAACTGGTGAACTGGGAAGCAGTTGCCGCGCGTCTGTAAGTGATCACGCGGCGGCAATTCGGCACGGGCCTGCTGGGGACATCCCTGGCGGGCCTTTTGTTTGGCGGCTATGTCGAGCCGGATCTGATGATGCGGGTCCAGCATTGGGCCTTGCAGCCCGCCACATGGCCGCGCGGGCAGACGTTGCGGCTGGTCATGCTGGCCGATCTGCATGCCGGCGGGCCGAACATGGCCGAGGACCGGGTGCAGCAGGCCGTCGATCTGGCCAATGCCCAGGGCGGCGATCTGATCCTGCTGATGGGCGACTACCGGGCCACGCAAAGGTTGCAGACGCGGATCGTGCCGATTGAGGCATCGGCC
>JAYSWK010000062.1:0-5942 GCA_043718085.1 Rhodobacterales bacterium | reverse complement strand
TCTACTCGAACCTTGGTCGTCGCAGGATTGGCGCCGTTTTGGATCAAGGCGCGCTTCAGGCGATCTGGACAATCCAGCTGCGACAGCCCGCGGCCGATGCCGATGCGTTCATTGCGAACCTGTTGAAAAGGGCTGCAACCGCCCGACACATCTATGTTTCGGTCGAGACCCCGACCGACGTCTGCGCCGAACGTCTCGATGCCCGTGTATCAAAACATTCGCGCATGCAACTTGCCGATGGCGACCGCGATCTTGACCTGTGGCAAAGGGCCGAGCGTCTGCGCCAGACCATTATCAACGACTTCCGGGCAACCTGCCGAAAGCAGGGAATACGGCCACAAATCGTCACTGTCGACGGCTCGGGAAACTCTGAGATTGTTGCCAACCAGATCGTGGCGGCCTTACTGCAAATCTGGACAGAGCTACCTTCAATGCGTGTTTTGCAAAATGAAGGGATAACGGAATGACCATGCACGGAATGAATGCCCCGCCGCCCTGCCGGGTCATGATTAAACCCAGGGAATGAACCTGGAAACTTGCTATTCCGCTTTTTGATTTTCAACCAAGGTGCTATCTTCGACCAAAAGGGCCGATCGAAAGAATCGAGCGGTGAAACTTCCTGAATGCGACGCGAATTGAGGGGTGGAAAAAATGGCTACAATTACAATTCAGCAGAATGTTGGCGGTTATACCGGAACCACCGATACCTACATCCGTGGCAGTAAACCGACGACGGCTTACAATACGGCCACGATCGTTTACTCCGACGGCTCGGACAGTGCTGGCGCAGAAATTCAAGGTTTGCTTTCGTTTGCGAACCTCTTTGGCAATGGGCCGGGACAGATTCCCCTGGGTTCGACCATCACGTCTGCGACTTTGACGCTCAGCTTGAGCGACGGAACCAACAGTCCGCTCAGCTTCTATCGCATGGCATCAGACTGGACGACGTCATCCTCCCTGACGTGGAACGGTTTTGGCAACGGGATTCAAACAGACGGTATTGAGGCACTTTCAAGTGCCGATGTCTCGCTAAGCAGTTTGGGGACCGGGATTCAAAGCATCAACGTCATGTCTAGCATTCAGGCCTGGGCGAACGGTGGGGCCAACTATGGCTGGCTGTTGAAAAGCGGCGGCTCGGACGGCTTTGCGTTTTCTTCGTCCGAAGGTGGCGCAGCACCAATACTTACGATTACCTACGAGCCGCCGGTGACGACGACCCCGGGCATGAACGTCACGGAAAGCGGCGGCTCGACGACCGTGGTCGAGGGCGGGGCGAATGACACGCTGGTCATCGCGCTGAAGACGGCGCCGACGGCGGATGTGACTGTGACAATTTGGACGGCCGGACCGGGCGATGTCGGACTGACGCCGACGGTTCTGACTTTTACGGCGGCCAACTGGTCGACGGCGCAGGCCTTTACGCTCAGCGCTATCGACGATCTGCTGGTCGAAGGATCAGAGTCCTTTGCCGGCACGGTCACGACCGCCAGCACCGACGCGAATTACAACGGGCTGACCTTCAACTTCAACGTGGGCGTGACCGACAACGACAACCCGCCGCCGCCTCCGGGCATCGACGTGGTTCAAAGCGGCGGCTCGACGACCGTGGTCGAGGGCGGGCCAAACGACACGCTGGTCATTGCGCTGAAGTCTGCCCCGACAGCGGACGTGACGGTGACGATCTGGACGGCAGGGCCAGGCGATGTCGGGCTGACGCCGACGGTTCTGACCTTTACTGTGGCCAACTGGTCGGTCACGCAAACCGTGACGCTGAGTGCCATCAACGACACTCTGATCGAGGGCAACGAATCTTTTGCCGGAACGGTCACCACCAGCAGCGCGGATTCCAACTACAACGGGCTGACATCGAACTTTACCGTGGGGGTGACGGATAACGATCAACTGCCGACCGTCCTGTCGCCTTTTGTCGTCGCGGTCCGCAATTCTACCCTATACACGGCTGGCGATCCGGGTACGGTGAAGGGTAGTGGCGATCCGTCGGGCATAGCCTATGTTCCGGGGTTGGACCGTCTTTTCATCGTGGATTCCGAACACGACGAAAGCCCCTATCACAGCACGAAAAACCTGTTCGTGACGACGCGGGACGGCACGTTCATCGAATCATTTTCGCTGCAAGGGTTCACGAAAGAACCGACCGGCATCGCCTATAATCCGTTCAATGGATTTCTCTATATCTCGGACGACGACAACGACCGGATCTATATCGTCGATCCAAATAATCCAACTGTTGCAATGTCTTCCATCAATGTCTTGCCAATGGGCTCCACCGATTGCGAGGACCCGGAAATCGATCCCTTCAACGGGCATATCTATTTCCTGGATGGCCTGACACGCTCCTTCTTCGAATTGACCGAGACCGGCACATTTGTGTCCTCCCATACGCTGCCCATAGCGATCAGGGATCCCGAAGCAATGGCCTACGATCCGCTTCGCGATGTCTTCTACTTTGCCGGTGGGGCGACCAGGGGTACTATCTTCCAGACGGATCACAATGGTAATATCTTGAGCTCATTCAGTTTGTTGAATACTTTCCTGAACAATGGTTCCAGACCCAAGATCAAGGGACTTGAACTTGCATTGAGCAGCGATCCAAATGACGGCGACAGGATGAGCCTTTATGCCGTGGATTATGGCACTGACCAAAAGCTAGACGGTCGCTGGTTTGAGATTGATCTTTATCATGATTGGCCAATTGTCTGATGTGCTGTGCCAATCAAAAACGAGCCGCTGCAATTGCGGCGGCTCTTCCATTTTCCCGTGAGGCTTGACTGATGGCCGGTGCCCGCCGCCTGACAGAAACAACAATTGCCGGGTTGTTTTGGACGACGCTGGCCAAGGGTGGGCAGGCCATCCTGCAGCTTGTCGCGATCCTGTTTTTGGCCCGCCTGCTGACGCCGCAGGAATTCGGCCTGTTCGCCGCTGCGATGGTCGTGGCCGGGTTTAGCGCGATCTTCGCGGAAATCGGCATTGCCGCTGCAATCGTTCAACGGCCCGAGCTGGAATCGCGGCACATCAGATCCGGTTTCACCGTCGGTGTCATACTGAGCTTCCTGGTAGGCCCCGCAGTCTTTCTGTCTGCGGACATGATTGCAGGTTTCTTCAAGATCCCGGAGCTGGCAGAAATTGTTCGCCTGATGTCGATCGGGTTTCCGCTGCAAAGCATTTCGGCAGTCGCCCAGTCCTTGGCCTTGCGCAAGTTTCGTTTCACCTGGCTGGCCCTGGTCGACGCCGCGGCTTTTGCCATCGGGTTTGTGGTGGTGGCCCCGATCCTGACCTTGATGAATTTTGGGGTTTATGCGCTGGTCGGTGCTTATCTGACCCAGCAGATGGTTCGCACGCTGTCTTTGCTGCTCGGCTCTCCGCATGAAATGAAACCAATGCTGGAGCGGCGCGCGGTTGGCGAGTTGATGTATTTTGGCATGGGATTCTCGGTGGCCAAGCTTAGCAACTACTTCGCCACCCAGGCTGACTATCTTGTGGTCGGACGTTGGCTCGGACCGGCGGCATTGGGTCAATACGCCAACGCCTATCAACTGATGGCGTCGCCCGCGACACTGTTTGGGCAAATTTTGGACCGAGTGTTGTTTCCGACCATGGCAAGCGTCCAGCACGAGCCCGAGCGATTGCTGCGTGCCTATCGCAGCGGCGTTTTCGCCTGCGCCATTGTCATCCTGCCTGTCAGTTCCGTGATTGCGGTTCTGGCACCAGAGGTCACAATTGTCCTGCTCGGCCCGGCTTGGGCAGAGGTGGCGGTGCCGCTGCGCATTCTGGCCTTCGGGATGTTGTTTCGCACAAGTTACAAGATCAGCGACACCATTGTGCGAGCTACTGGCGCAGTCTATGCCCGGGCCTGGCGTCAAGGCCTGTTTGCGCTGGCGGTCCTGCTGGGCGCGCTTGTTGGCCAGAATTGGGGCATCGCCGGGGTGGCCTTTGGTGTGGTTCTGGCCCTTTCGGTGAATTTCTTGATGATGGCGCAACTTAGCCTGCGCATTTCGGGAATGAATTGGAAGACCTTCGGGCATCTGCATCTTGCCGGGCTGGTCCTGGCAACGCTTCTTGGTGCCAGCAGCTTTGCCATGGCAACCTGGTTGCGCAGCGCCGGAGCGGAGCCTTATGTCGTGGTTGCTGGGACGGCGATGGTCGATGTCTTGCTTATGCCAGTTCTGATCTGGGCGCTACCACAGCTGTTTCTGGGGCCGGACCGGGTTCAGCTTCTCAAGATGCTTGCTAAAGTTGCGCCCAGCCATATTAGTGCCGGAATTGCAGTTCTTCAAAGGCGCGTCTCTTAATGAGTAATGTTTTGCGAGAAGAAATGGATAATTTGTTGGATAGATCCGTAGACCAGACCACCGCATCGCTCAACGGTCTGGTGGTTGTCCGTAACCTGCTCGGGCGGTTGCACGCCGCAAAGCTGCGTTACTGTCACTGGAAAAGCAACGAGCATGTCGACGCTGCGATTCAGGGACTTACCGATTTGGATGTCCTTGTCGAACAGGGGCGCGGCGATGATTTGCAACGCATTCTGGCCGAAAGCGGTTTTCGTCGTTTTCAGGCATCTGCCCTTACGGCCTACCCGGCTGTCGAGGACTATCTTGGTTTTGACGCGGCAACGGGACGGATCGTGCACCTTCACCTGCACCACCGGCTGACGCTTGGCCAAAAGCATCTGAAAGGCTACCGGCTGCCCTTCGAAGAAGAGGTTCTGACCACAAGCAGACTTGATCCCCGGCACGGGATCTTTGTCGCCGCCCCCGAGATGGAGCTTTTGCTGCATCTGGTGCGTGACGCGTTGAAACTGCGCTTGCGGTCGCGTTTGGCAATGTGGCTGGGGCGCGGGTCGGCAAAAGGCGATTTTGCCCGTGAGTATGCCTGGCTGGTTGAACGGGCGGACATCAGCACTGTGATTGCCCTGGCAGGTCGCCTGATCGGCCAATCAAGCGAGGCACCCTTGCGCCGTCTCGTTGAAAATGGCCTTCGTGCAAGGGACCGCCTCGCCTTCGCTGCGGTGGTGCGACCGGCGCTTGGCCGCTACCGGACATACGGACGACTGTCGGCCGCACTTCTCATGCCGGTGCGGGAGGTCTTCTGGACCCTGGGCGGGATCAGCCGCAAGAAGTTCCACTGGGCACTGCCAATGCGCCGCGTCTCGCCGCGCGGTGGGGCCGTCATCGTTTTCCTTGGTTCTGACGGCGCCGGTAAGTCCACCTCCAGCGCGGACGCGATTGCCTGGCTCGGCCAAAAGCTTGATGTCGTCCCGATCTATTTCGGCAGCGGTGACGGCCCATCGTCGCTGTTGCGGATGCCCCTGCAATTCTTGCGCTTTCTCTTGAACAAGCCAAGCACCAGTTCGGGCCCCCGTGAACCGCGCTCGACTTGGCGCGGCGGGGTCAAAGGTGCGGCACTGGTCGTGTGGGCGCTGGTGCTGAGCATCGAAAAGGCAGGAAAACTGCGAAAGATGGTTCGCGCACGCAATCGCGGGCTGATTGTGATCTGCGACCGCTTTGCCCAAAACCAGATCGACGGCTTCAATGATGGCAAGCTGCTCGGCCCGCTTGCCAATTCGCGCTGGCGTATCTTGCGGGCCTTGGCGGCTTTCGAGGCGAAACCATATCAGAATGCGCTTCAAGACCCGCCCGACCTGGTGATCAAGCTTGTCGCCTCGACGGCCATGGCTCTGTCACGGCGCCCTGAAATGACCGCTCAAGAGATCGACCGCAGGATTGCCGCGGTCCGTTCGCTATCGTTTCCGGACCAAACTCGAACCGCCGAAATTGACGCCGATCAACCTTTGGACGAGGTGCTGCGGGCAGTCCACCAACTGGTGTGGAAAGTGCTTTGACGATGCTTTTGTTGCACCATTTTTCCCGCCGGCCGCCTGCGACAATTGTGGCAGCGCGCTTGTCATCCACGGGCCCAACAGG
>JAYSWK010000610.1:0-2766 GCA_043718085.1 Rhodobacterales bacterium | reverse complement strand
GCCGTGGCCCTGGTCGTCAACGGCTTTTGCCGCGAGGTGCTGCAAGCCCTGCCGATGGAGTTCGCGATGGAGGCACAAAGCCTTGTCGCAATTTCCCTTGAAGGTTCGGTCGGGTAAGGGCGGGCGCACGGAAATGGCACCAGTTCCACCTAAATTTGGCCATGCTTGGCGGGTCTACTTGGCCCGTCGCACAGTCACACGGGGTCCAGCACTTGGACGCGTTATCGCAAAGCCAAAGCCAACTGGAGTTTTCCGAACGTATTTCGCGCATTGCGAAACACGCGAATTCGGGCAAGCAGTTGCTGTTTGTCGGGGTGGACGAGGTCTATGCCATGCCGCGCCGCGACCGCAAGGCCAAGCGGTCAACGATCGGGACCATGGTCGGCAATATCCTTTCTCCGTTCGTGATGATCGCCGCTTTGTCACTGGGGGCCTTGTCGCAGGCCATTGGTCAGGTGGCCCGGTTTCACGTTCTGGGCCTGCTCGATCTCAATGCCAACCCGGATGTCGACATGGCTGTTCAGTTCATCCTTGGCATGGGCATTTCCATGCTGTTGGGCTATGTGCTGCTGTTGAACTCCAGGGGCCTGACCGTGGTCAAGGCCCTGGGGGTCTGCATTGGGGTTCTGGGCTATCACAATGCGGTCCATCTGTGGCCGCAAGAGTTTGCCAAAGTGACCTCGGACCTTTGGGTCAACCAGATCCTGTCGCATACCCAGATGTATTCCATCGTCTGGCGCGGCATCGGTTACACGCTTTAAAGCGGGATGAGTTTCAACGGAATCTGAAAACGCTGCCTCTCGCGGTCGCTCGAACGCGCTTTCCGATCCGCAGTTTTTCCGGGGAAACTCATCCCGCTCTAGCCCTTGCACCCGCATCGGCCCAACGAAAGGGCGGATGATGGCAAGATCCTCGACAGTCAAAGGCAAAAGCCAAGCCAGATCTACGACCAAATCTGCGGCAAAACCCGCCAAGCCAGCACTACTTGTGGTGCCCGAGGGAACGGCGCTGCCCGATCACACGCTGTATCTGGCCCGGACCTTGCCTTACGGGCGGCGCACAAGGGTGATGGATGTGGGCGCGAACCCGGTCAACCGCCCGGCCTATGCCGATCTGGCCGAAGCGGGCTTGGTCGAGGTGCACGGGTTCGAGCCGGGCGAACAAGCATTTCAGCGCCTGATGGCAGCAAAGGGCGCGCACGAGACCTATCACCCCCATGCCGTGGGTGCCGGGGGCCCTGCGACCTTTCATGATTGCGAAAATGGCTCGTTCTCATCGCTTTTTGCCCCTGACCCGGTGCAGATCGCGGCTTTGGGCCATTGGCAGCCCTCGTTGCGGGTCAAGGCGGAAATTCCGCTGACGACGGTGGCGTTGGACAAGGTTCCCGACCTGCCGCGCCCCGACATGCTGAAGATGGACACGCAAGGGGCCGAACTGGCCATTCTGTCCGGCGGGCAGGATATCCTGTCGCAAGCCGTGGTGATCATGCCGGAGTTGCGTTTTTATCAGCTTTACCGCGACGAACCCATGCTGGGCCTGGTCGATCAAAAGCTGCGCGAGATGGGCTTCATGCTGCACAAGATCCTGCCCGGTGCCCGGGTGCGCCTGACCTCCAGCCAGATAGATCGCCTGCGCCCCGCCATGACGCGCAACCAGATGGTCGATGCCGATGCGATCTATATCCGCGATCTGGCCCGCCCCGATGTGATGAGCGTGGCCCAGATCAGCCGTCTGGCCCTTTTGGCCGACAGCGTGTTCACCAGCATGGATGTCGTGCTGCGCTGCCTTGACCTTCTGGTGGCCCGCCGCGCCATAGCCGCATCCGCCATCGACACCTATATCTCGAAGCTGCCGCGCAATTTCCTTGTGCAGCCCGCAACCACAAGTGGAACCTGACTATGTTGAAGATCAACAACCTGCATGCCGAACTGGAAGATGGTGGCAAGCCGATCCTGAAGGGCGTGACCCTTGAGGTGAAGGCAGGGGAAGTCCATGCGATCATGGGGCCGAACGGGTCGGGCAAATCGACGCTGAGCTATGTGCTGTCGGGCCGCGAAGGCTATGTCGTGACCGAAGGCCGCGCCACGTTGGACGGGGTCGATCTCTTGGACATGGAACCCGAGGCCCGCGCGGCGGCGGGTCTGTTCCTGGCTTTTCAATATCCGGTGGAAATTCCCGGCGTCGGCAACATGACCTTTCTGCGCACCGCGCTGAATGCCCAGCGCAAGACGCGGGGTGAACCCGAGGTTTCGGCCGGCGAGTTTCTGAAACTGGTGCGCGAAAAGGCCAAAAGCCTGCAGATCGACGCCGAAATGCTCAAGCGTCCGGTCAATGTCGGCTTTTCCGGTGGCGAGAAAAAGCGCAACGAGATCCTGCAGATGGCCGTTCTGGAACCCAGAATGTGCATTCTGGATGAAACCGACAGCGGGCTGGATGTCGATGCGATGAAACTGGTGGCCGACGGGGTCAATGCCCTGCGCGGGGCAGGGCGGTCCTTTCTGGTCATCACCCATTACCAGCGGCTTCTGGACCATATCAAACCCGATGTCGTCCATATCATGGCGGCGGGCCGCATCATCAAGACGGGCGGGCCGGAACTGGCGCTGGAGGTTGAACACAACGGCTATGCCGATCTTCTGGCCGAGGTGCTTTGATGGGGCTTGTGCAGATCAGACAGAATCACCTGGCCGAACGGATCGCGGGCCTGGCGCTTCCCGCGGGCTTGCAACCCGCCCGCCGCCGCGCCCTGGCCCGATTGCAAGCCAT
>JAYSWK010000609.1:0-6911 GCA_043718085.1 Rhodobacterales bacterium | reverse complement strand
ACCCGCTGGCGAATGAAATCCAGCAATTCCAGTTGCTTGCGTGTCAGCATTTTGTCACCCCAGGGCGCAATACTCAACCCAAGCGGTCAAGTGTTAACACAATGTTCTGCCCGTGTTCCCGGTTTGTGTCAAGCAGTTTGCAATGTTGGTCCGTCAAAGCGGCAGATATGTGACCGTTTCGCCCGCTGCTCGGGCCGGATCGTCGATGGGTCGGATCAAAAGCGCATCCGCTTGCGACAGGATGCGCAGCAAAGCGGAATCCTGGGCTTCGAACGGGGTGACGATGGGCAGGTCCGCCCCGTCGGCCAGCCGCGCCCGCATGTAATGGGCCCGCGGGCCATTGGGTGGCAGATCGCAACCCAGCCTTGCACGCCGGGTCGGGGGGGCGATGTCGGGGCGGGCTTGCAGGGCGCGGATCATGGGCAGCACGAAAAGATGGCAACACACGATGGCCGAAACCGGATTGCCGGGCAGGCCCAGAACCGGCTTGCCCTGCAACTGCCCGGCCATCAGGGGTTTGCCCGGGCGCATGGCGATTTTCCAGAAGGCCCGCTGCATCCCCATGTCGGCGGTGACCTCGGCCACCAGATCGTGTTCGCCGACCGATGCCCCGCCGATGGTGACGATCAGATCGGCGTCCAGCGCCAGCGTCAGCATGGCGCGCAGGTCGGCGCGCGTGTCCCGCGCGATGGGCAAAAGGCGCGCCACGCCGCCCTCGGCCTCGATCAGCGCGGCAAGCGCAAAGGTGTTCGAGGCGATGATCTGCGACGGTGACGGCACCTCGCCCGGCATGACAAGCTCGTCGCCTGTGGCGATCAGGGCCACGGTCGGGCAGCGCGTCACGGCAATCTCGGCCAGGTTCATGGCGGCGAGCAGCGCCAGGTCATACGCTGACAGGCGACGCGGGGCGAGGTGGTCGCCGATGCGGAAATCCTGACCCATGGGGCGGATGTGGCTGGCAAGGTCCGCCCCCGGCTTGACCGTGATGTGGTCGCCCTCGCGCACAACATCTTCCTGGATGATGACGCGGGTCGCACCTGCCGGCACGGGGGCGCCGGTAAAGATGCGGATGGCCTGATCGGGGGCGATGTCGCCATCAAAGCCATGGCCCGCCGCTGACTGGCCCGCAACCCGGAACCTGTCGCCGGGGGCGGGGTCGCCGGCGACGGCATATCCGTCCATGGCCGAGGCGGCAAACGGCGGCTGGTCGCGCCGGGCCATTGCGGGGGCTGGCATCATCCGGCCATGGGCCGCGCCCAAGGCAACCATGTCCGTGGGCAAGGGCGTGACAAGGGCCAGGCATCGGGCCAGGGCCTGTTCAACCGTCAGCATCTCAGCGCGCCTCGAAAAGACCGGACTTGCCGCCGTCTTTCCGCAAAAGCCGGATGCTTTCGATCTGCATGGTCTTTTCGGCAGCTTTCAGCATGTCATAGATGGTCAGGCAGGCCACGGACACGGCCGTCAGCGCCTCCATCTCGACCCCGGTCTGGCCAGCGGTCTTGACCGTGGCCTGCACCCGCACGCCGGGCAAGGCGGGATCGCAGGTCAAATCCAGCGCCACGCGGGTCAAGGCCAGGGGATGGCACAACGGGATCAGATCGGCGGTGCGCTTGGCCCCCATGATCCCGGCCAGCCGCGCCACGCCCAGGACATCGCCCTTCTTGGCGCGCCCCTCGACGATCAGGGCCAGGGTTTGCGCCGTCATCCGCACCAGACCCTCGGCCACCGCCGTGCGCGCGGTGACATCCTTGTCCGAGACATCGACCATATGCGCATGGCCCTGATCATCGAAATGGGTCAGCCCGCCGCTCATATGCCGCCTTGCGCTGTCAGGGGTTTGGCCAGGATCGCCTTGGTGGCCGCCGTCACATCCTGCTGGCGCATCAGGCTTTCGCCGATCAGAAAGCAGCGCGCGCCATAGCGGGCCAGTTCCGCCAGATCGGCAGGGGTGTAAAGCCCGGATTCCGAGACGATCAGATGCCCCTCGGGCACATGCCGCGCCAATGTGCGTGTCGTCTCAAGCGTCACTTCAAAGGAATGCAGATTGCGGTTGTTGATGCCGATCATCGGGCTTTTCAGGGCCGTGGCGCGGTCCAGTTCGGCCCGGTCATGCACCTCGATCAGCACGTCCATGCCATAGTGAAAGGCCGCAGCCTCCAATTCGGCCGCCTGGGCATCAGAGACCGAGGCCATGATGATCAGGATGCAATCGGCATTGAGCGCCCGCGCTTCGGCCACCTGATAGGTGTCATACAGGAAATCCTTGCGCAGGCAGGGTAGTTTGGTCGCGTGATGGGCCTGGGTCAGAAATTCGTCAGCCCCCTGAAAGCTGGGCGTGTCGGTCAGGACCGAAAGACAGGTCGCCCCGCCCGCCTCATAGGCCTTTGCCAGGGCAGGCGGGTCGAAATCCGGGCGGATCAACCCGCGTGAAGGGCTGGCTTTCTTGATCTCGGCGATCAGGCCATAGCCTGTGGCGGCGGCTTCCGACAGGGCCTTGGCAAAGCCGCGCGGATTGGGGGCGCCCAATGCTGCCTCTTCGACAGCGGCCAGCGGGCGGGCAGCCTTGCGGGCGGCCACCTCTTCCAGTTTGTAGGTCTTGATGCGGTCCAGGATCGTGCTCATGGATCAGACCTAGTCAATCGGGGCGACAAAGGGAAGGTGGGGCTTGGCGAAAGCCGGAAAGGGATGTGCCGAATGCCGCCGGGCTGGGCCCCGATCCGGCTGGGCCCGATCCGGCTGGGCCCCGATCCGGCTGGGCATTGACAAAATCGGCGGCGGGACAATTCTTGGCGGGGCCGATCCCGCTGGCACCCCCAAGCCACCTGGCCAAGACATGACAGGACCCTGATGTGACCGAGCCCCCAATTGCCCTGGACATGATCGCCGCAGCCGAGCGGATGATGGCGGTCAGCCAGACACAGGCCGAGCGCGACCTGATGCTGGACAATCTGCAAGGCCAGATCGACGTGGCAGTCCAGCGCCGCGCGGTGCCGCTGGCAAATGCGGTGCCCATGGCGATGCGCTTTGATCCGCGCCTGCCCGGTTTCGCCATGTCCCACGCAGCGGATCATCTGCGCCTTTCGCCCGTTGCGGCACCCTTGCCGGACAGGGCCGAGGATATCGCCTTTGCCCCGGTCACCCATCTGGCGGCCTGGATCAAAAGCGCGGCTCTGTCCAGCCGCCGCCTGACGCAGATCTATCTGGACCGGATCGCGCAATATGGCCCGCGCTTGGAATGCTTTGCCACCGTCACCGCAAATCAGGCCCTGGCCGAGGCCGATGCCGCCGATGCCCTGACCCGCGCCGGGATCAATCTGGGGCCGCTGCATGGTATACCCTATGGGCTGAAGGATCTGTTCGACACCCGGGGTGTGGTGACGGGCTGGGGGGCGGAGCCATACCGCGACCGGGTGCCCGACACCGACGCCGCGATTGTCACCCTTTTGCGCAAGGCGGGGGCGGTCCTGCTGGGCAAGACCACGGTTGGGGCCCTGGCCTATAATGACATCTGGTATGGCGGGGTCACGCGCAACCCCTGGAACCTGAACGAAGGCTCCAGCGGTTCCAGCGCCGGATCGGCCAGCGCCACGGCCGCGGGGCTATGTGCCTTTTCCATCGGTACTGAAACCCTGGGGTCGATCACCTCGCCCAGCCAGCGTTGCGGCACCACAGGACTGCGCCCGACCTTTGGCCGGGTCAGCCGGGCGGGCTGCATGGCCTTGTGCAACTCGCTCGACAAGGTCGGCCCGATCTGCCGCAGTGTCGAGGATACCGGGATCGTGCTGGCCGTGTTGAACGGGGCTGATCTGAACGACCGCTCGACCATCGCCGCCCCCTTTGTTTTTGACGCAGGCGCCGGGATCACGGGATTGCGGGTCGGCTATCTGCCGCAGGCCTTTGGCGAAGGGGCAACGGCGGTTGACCACGCGGCACTTGCCGCCACCCGCGCCCTTGGGGTCGAGGTGGTCGAGCTTGCCTTGCCCGATCTGCCCTATGGGGCCTTGATGAACGTCCTGTCCGCCGAGGCCGCGGCCAGTTTCGAAGACCTGACCCTGTCGGGCCTTGACGATACATTGACCTGGCAAGATGCGGACGCCTGGCCGAACACCTGGCGCAAGGCCCGTTTTCTGTCGGCGGTGGATCATGTGCAACTGGACCGGCTGCGTTATCTGGTCATGCAGGCGTTGGACGGGCTGTTTTGGCACTGTGATGTGGTCATCGGCCCCTTTGAAACCGGCCCCATGTTGATTGCGTCCAACTTCACCGGTCACCCCTGCCTGCACCTGCGCGCCGGCTTTGCAGATCTGGGCACCCGCAGCCCATCGGCACTGGCCGCGGGCAGCCTGAAAACAGGTCAAGCCAACACCTCCGGGCGGACCTTTGCCGTGCCGCAGGGCGTCTCGCTGTGGGGACGGCTCTTTGACGAAGGTCCCATGCTGGGTCTTGGGATCGCCCTTGAACGTGCCCTTGCCGTGGCAGACCGTCGCCCAGAGTTTCCGCGCTGAACCGAAAAGGCCCGCCCATCGCGGTATTTTTGATGTAACAAGATCCTGACGAACCCATGTTTGACAAACCCGCCCAAAGGTAATGCGACCCTCAGGCGCGAAAGGAACCCCATGGCGATCAAGAACCGCTTGTCCGAAATGCAGACTGAAATCACGGCCTGGCGGCACGATTTTCACGAAAACCCCGAACTTTTGTATGATGTTCACCGCACCGCCGCCACCGTCGCCGCGCGCCTGCGCGAGTTCGGCTGCGACGAGGTGGTCGAGGGGATAGGTCGCACCGGAGTGGTCGGTTTGATCAAGGGCAAGACCGACACGCGGGGCCATGTCGTGGGGTTGCGCGCGGATATGGATGCCTTGCCGATAGTGGAGGCGACCGGCCTGGCCTACGCGTCCAAGAGCCTCGGCAAGATGCATGCCTGCGGCCATGACGGCCATACGGCCATGCTGCTGGGGGCCGCCAAATATCTGGCCGAAACCCGGAATTTCGACGGGGCCGTGGCCGTGGTCTTTCAACCGGCCGAGGAAGGCGGGGCAGGGGGCGAGGCGATGGTCAAGGATGGGCTGATCCCCCGCTTCGGCATCAAGGAAATCTACGGCATGCACAATATGCCCGGCCTGCCCTTGGGTCAGTTTTCGATCAAGCCCGGTCCCTTTTATGCCGCGTCCGACAATTTCACCCTGCGACTGACCGGTCGCGGTGGCCATGCCGCCTATCCGCAGCACTGCGTGGACACGACGGTCATGGCGGCCCAGATCGTGATGACGCTGCAGACCATCGTCTCGCGCAACGCCGATCCCCTGGAATCCGTCGTCGTCTCGGTCACATCGCTGCGTACGGAATCCGAGGCCTGGAACGTCATCCCCCAGCACGTCGAAATCCGTGGCACGGTGCGCTCTTTCGAGCCCGCCCAGCGCAAGATGGCCGAAGATCGGTTGCGCCAGATCGTCACCTCGACCGTTCAGGCCTTTGGCGGCACCGTCGATCTGATCTGGAAACCGGGCTACCCCGCCATGGTCAATTCCGAACGCGAGACCGGCTTTGCCGCCGAGGTTGCGGCAAAAATCGCCGGGCCGGGCGCGGTGGACGCCAATTGCCCGTCGATCATGGCAGGCGAGGATTTTGCCTATATGCTGCAAGTCTGCCCCGGCGCCTATATCCAGGTCGGCAACGGCAATTCTGCCGAGGTCCACCACCCCGAATACAATTTCGACGACAATGCCATCCCCTTCGGCGCGTCCTACTGGGCGGAACTTGTCGAAACCCGCATGCCAGCCGCGTGAAAGAACTGATGATGACCTGGTCGGACTACCTTGACGCCCACCAATCCCGCTTTGTGGACGAGCTTCTGGATTTCGTCCGCATCCCCTCGGTTTCCGCCTTGACCGCCCATGTGGCCGATGTGGTCCGGGCGGGGACCTGGGTGATGGACCGACTTGCGGCGGCGGGTGTCGAGAATATCCGCATGATGCCGACCGCGGGCCATCCTGTCGTCTATGGCGACTGGCTGCACGCGCCGGGCAAGCCCACCATCCTGATCTACGGCCATTTCGACGTGCAACCCGCCGAGCCGTTTGAACTGTGGCAAACCCCGCCCTTCGCCCCCGAAATCCGGGATGGCAAGGTCTGGGGGCGCGGTGCCTCGGACGACAAGGGCGGCATGATGATCCCGATTCTGTCGGTCGAGTCGATGCTGAAGACAACCGGAAGACTGCCGGTCAACGTCAAGTTCTTTCTGGAGGGGCAAGAAGAGATCGGCTCGCCCCATCTGCCGCCCTTTATCGCGGCCAATGGATCGCTTTTGAAGGCCGACATGATCTTTTCCGCCGATGGCAGCCAATGGGCCGAGGATCAGCCCAATCTCATCACCGGGCTCAAAGGGCTGGTTGCGGCCCAGATCACCGTGACCGGGGCCAGGGGGGATCAGCATTCGGGCCAGCAGGGCGGCGGCATCGCCAATCCGATCCATGGGCTGGCCCATATCATCGCAGGCATGAAAGGGCTGGATGGCAAGATCAAGGTCGCGGGGTTTTACGACGATGTCCTTGACCTGACGATCGAGGACCGCGCCGCCATCGCCCGCGTGCCCTTTGACGAGGCGCAATATATCGCCGATCTTGGCGTGCCCGACGTCTTTGGCGAGGACGGCTATTCCACCCGCGAACGCCTGTGGGCGCGGCCGACATTCGAGTTGAACGGCATCTGGGGCGGCTGGCAGGGCGACGGGGTCAAGACCGTCCTGCCCGCCCAAGCCTTTGCCAAGATCACCTGCCGGCTTGTGGCCAATCAAAAGCCCGACGCGATCTTTGCCCTTTTGAAAGCCCATATCGAGGCGCGCTACCCTCCCGGCCTGCGCGTTTCGGTCGAACGGCTGGCGGGCAGCGCCGATCCTTTCCTTGTGCCGC
>JAYSWK010000608.1:0-6914 GCA_043718085.1 Rhodobacterales bacterium | reverse complement strand
ACGGGTTTCTGCCCGACGGGTTGACCCCTGATCTGACGTTTCGTGTCGAACGCCTGATGCCCGTGCTGCGCGATCTGGCGCGCCGGGGGATCGGCAAGGTCGTCTTTGCCGGTGCCGTGCAGCGTCCGCGTCTGGACCCGGCCTTGTTTGACCCCGCCACCGCCCAGATGGTGCCGCGCCTTCTGGCGGCCTTGCAGGCGGGGGATGATGCCACGTTGCGCGAAGTCATCGCCATTTTCGAGGAAGAGGGCTTTGCCATAGGTGCCGCTTCGGACCTGGCCCCGGCGCTTTTGCCGGGTGCGGGGCTTTTGGCCGGCAGCTTGAGCGTCCAGGACGAAAAGGATGCCGCCCGCGCTGCCGCGATCGTGGCGGCGCTTGGCGCGGTGGATGTGGGGCAGGGGGCCTGCGTGGCCCAGGGCCTGTGTCTGGCGGTCGAGGCGCTGCCCGGCACCGATGCGATGCTGGGGACGCTGGCGGATCTGCCCGCCACGTTGCGCCCAAATCCGGCCCAGGGTCGCGGGCTTTTCTACAAGGCCGCCAAGCCCGGTCAGGACCGCCGCATCGACCAGCCTGTCGTGGGGCCCGCGACACTGGCCCTGGTGGCGCAGGCGGGGCTTGGCGGTCTGGTCGTGCAGGCGGGGCAGGTTCTGTGCCTGGACCTTGCCGCGATGCAGGATCAGGCGGCGCGGCTTGGCCTGTTCCTCTGGGTCCGCCCGTGACCGGGACCGCGCGTAAGATCTTTCTTGTCGCGGGCGAACCGTCAGGCGACCGTCTGGGGGCGGCGCTGATGGCGGGGCTGAAAAGCCTGGGGCCGGTCAGCTTTCACGGGGTCGGTGGCCCGATGATGGAAGCGCAGGGGCTGACATCGCAGTTTCCCATGTCGGAACTGTCCATCATGGGTCTGGTCGAGGTTCTGCCAAAGTATTTTCACCTCAAACGCCGGATCGCCGAAGTGGCGGGTGCGGTGCTTGCCCTGCAACCCGATGCCCTGGTGACGATCGACAGCCCGGATTTCTGTCTGCGCGTGGCGGCCCTTGTGAAAGCTGCGCGTCCTGCGCAGCGCGTGATCCATTATGTCGCCCCCTCGGTCTGGGCCTGGCGTCCGGGACGGGCGGCCAGGATGGCACGGGTGGTGGACCATGTGCTGGCGCTTTTGCCGTTCGAGCCGCCCTATATGACGGCAGCGGGCATGAGTTGTGATTTCGTGGGCCATCCCGTGGTGGCCGAAGCCCTGGCGACCCCGGCCGAGCGCGCCTTGATGGACGGCGCGCGTCCGCTGATTCTGGCCCTGCCGGGATCGCGGCGCGGCGAAGTGACCCGGCTGACCCCGGTCATCGGGGCCACTTTGGGGCGAATCGCTAAAGTTTTTCCCAATTTGCGGGTCGTGCTGCCCACGGTTCCCCATGTCGAAGGGCTGGTCAGGGACCTGGTGGCGGGCTGGCCTGTGCAACCTCAGATAGTTCTGGACCCGGCGCACAAGCGCGGGGCCCTTGCGGCGGCGGATGTGGCGATTGCGGCCTCGGGGACGGTGTCGCTGGAACTGGCGGCGAACCATGTGCCCATGGTCATCGCCTATAGGATGCACCCGGTCACCCATTGGCTGACCCAAAGGGCGTTGAAGATCGACACGGTGACGCTGGTCAATCTGGTCAGCCAGACCCGCGCCGTGCCCGAATTCATCGGCCCGCGCTGCACCCCCGATCTGATCGCCGCCGCCGTGCTGGCCCAACTGGCCGACCGCTACGCCCAGGACGCGGCCATGACATTGGCGATGCAGCGGCTGGGTCTGGGCGGCGAAGCGCCGGGCCTGCGGGCGGCGCGTTCGGTGATGGCGCATCTGTGACCGGAGATGGGCAGCCGACAAATTCGCCCGGCGAATTTTTCGGACAATTGCCCATCCTACAAGAGGTGGGTGTCGGACGGAATTGGCTGGGACGTGGTGAACGCCGGGTTAAAAGAAGTCGGCAACCATCAGGGAAATAACGATAAAACGTGATGCCTTTCGCAACGACATCAGCGTCATTTCCCGCGCCAGACCCAGCCGCCGCCAAAGACCCGCGACCCTTCGGGCGCGTAAAAGACGCAAGCCTGGCCCGCGGATACCCCATCCTCGGGGTCCAGAAGTTCGACCTCGGCCTCGGTGGCGGACAGGGGGCGCACGATTGCGGACCGTGGCGGGCGGGTCGAGCGGACCTTGACCTCTAGCGGCCATTCCGTCTGGCTGTCAAAGGGCGCATCGCCCAGCCAGTTGATCTCGCGCACCGGGATCACCCGGGTGGCCAGCGCCGCCTTTGGCCCCACAATGACGCGCCGCAGGGCGGGGTCCAGCTTGAGCACATACAAGGGATCGGCCAGCCCGCCGATGTCCAGCCCGCGCCTTTGGCCAACCGTGTAATGGATGACGCCGCGGTGCTGACCCAGCACCCGGCCCTCAAGATCGACGATTTCGCCCGGATCGGCCGCACCCGGGCGCAGCTTTTCGATCACGGCGGCATAGTTGCCGTTCGGGACAAAGCAGATGTCCTGGCTGTCGGGCTTGTCGGCGACGGGCAGGCCGTATTTCGCGGCCAGGGCGCGGGTTTCGGCCTTGCTGGCCAGATGGCCCAGGGGAAAGCGCAGGTAATCCAGCTGTTCCGGCGTGGTCGAGAACAGGAAATAGCTTTGGTCGCGGTTGGGATCGGTGGCGCGGTGAAGCTGAGGTTTGGGCAGTTCCGGCCCCGCCCCCAGCTTGCGCTGGATATAATGCCCTGTCGCCATGCAATCGGCGTTCAGATCGCGGGCCGTGGCCAGAAGATCCTTGAACTTGACCTTTTCATTGCAGCGGATACAGGGCACGGGCGTGGCGCCTGCCAAATAGGCATCGGCAAATTCCTCGATCACGGCCGCGCGGAAGGTATTTTCGTAGTCCAGCACATAATGGGCAAATCCCATGGTTTCGGCCACGCGGCGCGCATCATGAATGTCGCGGCCCGCACAGCAGGCGCCCTTTTTGGCCAAGGCCGCGCCATGGTCGTAAAGCTGCAAGGTGACGCCCACAACGTCATAGCCTTCCTCGGCCAGCATGGCGGCCACGACCGAGCTGTCGACCCCGCCCGACATGGCCACGACCACCCGCGTGTCGCGCGGCGCCTTGGGCAGGCCCAGGGAATTGAGGGATTGATCAAGCATGATTGCGGCAACCTTTGGGATTTCCCACAGCAATATAGGAAAATGTCCCCTACTCTCAACCCTGCGCCCGGGCAAGGCTTCACGGTTGTTTAAGGACGCTGCGCCATTGTGCCCAGGTCGCACGAGGATTTGGACATGTATCTCAAGAAAGTCGATGGGCCCCGGCAGGTGATGCTTCCCGATGGGATGATTCTCTCGCGTGCCGATTTGCCCCCGCCCGACACGCGCCGCTGGGTCGCAAGCCGCAAGGCCATCGTGGTCAAGGCGGTGCTTTACGGGCTGATCACCCAGGCCGAGGCCCTGGAACGCTATGCCTTGTCCGAGGAAGAGTTCAGTTTTTGGCGCCAAGCCGTCGAAAATCACGGGGACAAGGCCCTGCGCGTCACAACTATCCAAAAATATCGACAACTTTAAGTTGTTTTTGTCTCGCGTTCTGGCAGAGTAACGGTCTGTTAACCATTGATCGCCAAAGTCGTTAACGAACAAGATGCGAGACGGAGATATTAAATGCGCGTACTGCTTGTCGAGGACGACCCCACCACGTCGCGCAGCATCGAACTGATGCTGACCCATGCGAATTTGAACGTCTATTGCACCGACCTTGGAGAGGACGGGATCGATCTCGCCAAGCTCTATGATTACGACCTGATCCTGCTGGATCTGAACCTGCCTGACATGAGCGGGCATGAGGTGCTGCGCCAACTGCGCCTGTCCCGGATCGAAACGCCAATCCTGATCCTGTCGGGTTCGGACGATACCGAGAACAAGATCAAGGGCTTCGGCTTTGGCGCCGATGATTATCTGACCAAACCCTTCCACCGCGAAGAACTGGTGGCCCGCATACATGCGATCATCCGCCGCTCGAAAGGCCATTCGCAATCCATGATCCGCACGGGTCGGGTCAATGTGAACCTGGACGCCAAGACGGTCGATGTCGAAGGGGCCGCCGTGCATCTGACCGGCAAGGAATATCAGATGCTGGAGCTTCTCAGCCTGCGCAAGGGCACCACGCTGACCAAGGAGATGTTCCTTAACCATCTTTACGGCGGCATGGACGAGCCGGAGTTGAAGATCATCGATGTCTTCATCTGCAAGCTGCGCAAGAAACTGGCCGAGGCGACCGGAGGGCAGAACTATATCGAAACGGTCTGGGGCCGCGGATATGTGCTGCGCGAACCGAGCCTGGCCTCAGAACCCAAGCTTGCCGCTTCGGCCTGACTTTACCAATCGCCCGTCCCCCCTTACCCTTGGGGAAAAGGGGGGAGTGACATGGCAAAAGTTCAGGGCGCGGAGATTGCGGTTCATGACCTGACCGAGGCAGGGGCCAGCGCCGAACTGGCGCGGCTTGCGGCCGAGATTGCCGAAGCCAACACCGCCTATCACACATTGGACGCGCCGCGGCTTTCGGATGCCGATTACGACGCGCTCAAACGCCGCAACGCCGCGATCGAGGCGCGCTTTCCCGGCCTGAAACGGGCCGACAGCCCCGCGGATCAGGTCGGGGGGGCTGTCGCATCGGGCTTTGGCAAGGTGGCGCACCGGGTGCGCATGCTTAGCCTGGAAAACGCCTTTGCCGATCAGGATGTCGCCGATTTCGAGGATCGGATCGCCAAATTTCTGGGATCGGGCGGGCCTTTCACCTTTACCGCCGAACCCAAGATCGACGGATTGTCCCTGTCGTTGCGCTATGTTGGGGGTCGCCTGGTGCAGGCGGCCACAAGGGGCGATGGCGAGACGGGCGAGAATGTCACCGCCAATGCCCTGACGATCGACGATATCCCCAAAACGGTCACCGGCGCGCCCCAGGTGATGGAGGTGCGGGGCGAGGTCTATATGTCCCACGCCGATTTCGCGGCCCTGAACGACCGGCAGGCCCAGGCCGGCGACAAGACGTTCGCCAATCCGCGCAATGCCGCCGCGGGGTCGCTGCGCCAGCTGGATGCCGCGATCACCACCGCCCGGCCTCTGCGATTCTTTGCCTATGCCTGGGGCGAGTTGTCCGAACCCCTGGCCCAAACCCAGATGGGCGCCATTCAACGCCTGACGGCGATGAAATTCCCGACCAATCCTTTGACCGTTCCATGCGTCGGGCCTGCTGCCCTTTTGGCCCATTACCGCAAGATCGAGGCCCAGCGCGCCACGTTGGGCTATGACATCGACGGCGTGGTCTACAAGGTCGATGATCTGGCGCTGCAAGCCCGGCTTGGGTTTCGCTCGACCACGCCGCGCTGGGCCATTGCCCATAAATTCCCCGCCGAACTGGCCTGGACGCGGCTGGAAAAGATCGACATCCAGGTCGGCCGCACCGGGGCCCTGTCGCCCGTGGCGCGGCTTTTGCCGGTGACCGTGGGCGGGGTCGTCGTGTCGAACGCCACGCTGCACAATGAAGATTACATTGCCGGGCGCGACGCCAAGGGCCGCCCGATTCGCGACGGCAAGGACATCCGCGAGGGTGACTGGGTGCAGGTTTACCGCGCGGGCGATGTGATCCCCAAGATCGCCGATGTCGATCTGGCCCAGCGGCCCGCTGCAGCCGTTCCCTTCGTCTTCCCCCATGTCTGCGCCGAATGCGGATCCCCCGCGACGCGCGAGGAAGGCGATGCGGTGCGCCGCTGCACCGGGGGGCTGATCTGCCCGTCCCAGGCGGTCGAGCGGCTGAAACATTTCGTCTCGCGCGGGGCGTTCGATATCGAGGGCTTGGGCGCCAAACAGATCGAAATGTTCTTTGGCGATGCCGAATTGCCGGTCAAGACCCCGGCAGACATCTTCACCCTTGCCCAGCGCGATGCGCAGAACCCGTTGAAAAAGCTGAAGAACCGCGATGGTTTTGGCGAAAGGTCGGTGACCAACCTGTTCGCCGCCATCGCGGCCAAGCGCCAGATCCCGCTGGACCGGCTGATCTTTGCCTTGGGCATCCGCCATGTCGGCGCGCAGGTCGCGGACCTTCTGGCGCGGCACTATTCGACCTGGGATGCCTTTGAGGCTGCCACGACCGGGGCCGAACCCGGCAACGAGGCCTGGGCGCAGCTGACCGCCATCGACGGCATTGGCAATGTCGTGGCCCGCAGCCTGACCGAAGCTTTCCGCAACCGGGCCGAACGCCAGGCGATCGACGCGCTTGTCGGCGAATTGCAGGTCCAGCCCGTCCATGCCCGGCCCGTGGCCGACAGCTCGATCGCGGGTCTGACCCTGGTTTTCACCGGCACGCTGGAAAAGATGAGCCGGTCCGAAGCCAAGGCGCGGGCCGAGGCTTTGGGGGCCAAGGTTGCGGGGTCGGTCAGTGCCAAGACCGATCTGGTGATTGCCGGGCCGGGGGCGGGCTCCAAGGCCAAGGCGGCCGAGGCTTTGGGGGTGCGCATCATTGACGAGGATGAATGGCTGACCCTTGCAGGCGCCACATGAGCCGGCCAGAGGTCCTTTTTCCGCTGTTTTCCGAACTGGAAACCCTGAAGGGTCTTGGCCCCAAATCGGCCAGGAATTTTGCCGCTTTGGGGGTCGAGCGGCCCAAGGATCTTTTGTTTCTGCTGCCCCATTCGGGCATTGACCGCAAGCCCATAGCCTCTTTGCGCGACGTGACCCTGCCTGCCGTGGTGACGGTCGAGGTCGAGGTGGGTGGCCATTTCCCGCCCAAATCGCGCGGGCGTCCCTACCGCGTCATGGTTCGCGATCCCAAGCTGGAGTTCATGCTGGTTTTCTTTCATGCCAAGGCGGACTATCTGCAAAGCCTGCTGCCGACGGGGCAGCGC
>JAYSWK010000607.1:0-6943 GCA_043718085.1 Rhodobacterales bacterium | reverse complement strand
GTTTGGTCATGACATTGGTCAATTCGCGCAGGGTCAGATCCACGCCTTCGGTCAGGGCGGCGACCTGGCCCTTCATCTCTTCCGGCACGGCGTCCAGCGCGCGGCGCAGATTGTCATAGACCGGCAAAAGATCGCGGGCCAGGCGGGTCGAGCCATATTGCTCTGCCTCGCGGCGGTCGCGTTCGCCGCGCTTGCGGGCGTTTTCGGCATCGGCCAGGGCGCGCATGAAGCGATCTTTGAATTCGTCACGCTCGACCTTGAGGCTGGCGATTTCTTCGCTTTCGATGAAAGCTTCAAGATCCGCCAGATCAAGCTCTTCGGCGCCGACGTCCTGGCTGCCGATGTTCTGGGTCCCGAGGTCTTGGGGTTTCTGGTCTTGGGTCGTCATGTTCCGTCCTGCCTTCCAACGCTAACCCTTGGTCCGCTCGGTCACCATCCGCCCGACAAGCTGGGCGGTATAGTCCACGATCGGAACGATCCGGCCATAGTTCAGCCGGGTAGGGCCAATGACGCCAATGGCGCCGATGATCTTTCGATCGGCGTTCATATAGGGAGAAACGACAAGAGTGGAACCCGAAAGTGAGAATAACTTGTTCTCGGAGCCAATAAAAATGCGCACACCCTCGCCGGATTCGGCCAGTTCCAGGAAGTCGGCAATGTCGCGCTTGCGTTCAAGATCGTCAAAAAGCGTGCGGATGCGGTCAAGATTGGCGGTTTCGCCGCGATCGGTCAGCAAATTGGACTGGCCACGGACGATCAGCCGTTCGTTGCGCTCGCCGCTATTGGCCCAAAAGGCGATGCCGCTTTCAACCAGGGCGCGGGCCAGGCTGTCGATTTCTTGACGGCGGTCGGAAATTTCCTTGGCGATGCTGCGCGCAAGGTCCGACAGGCGGCGGCCATCGGCAATGGCGCTGAGGAAATTCGCCGCTTCGCGCATCGAGGCCGGTGTTTGCCCCGGCGGCGGCGTGAAAACCCGGTTTTCGACATGGCCGTCGGCAAAGACCAGAACCACCAGGGCCCGGTCGGGGCTGAGGCTGACGAATTCGATGTGGCGGATTTCGGATTCCTGTTTCGGGGCCAGAACGACGCTGGCGGAACCGGTGATGCCAGAAAGCGTGGCGCTGACATGGTCAAGCAGAGAGGCGACATCGCTGTCGCCTTCGCCGGCCGCCGCCTCGATCTTGGCACGGTCCTCCGAGGCGACCGCGCCCAGTTCCATCAGCCCGTCAACGAACAGGCGCAAGCCAAGATGGGTGGGAATGCGGCCGGCTGAAACATGGGGGCTGTTCAGCAGGCCCAGATATTCCAGATCCTGCATCACGTTGCGAATCGTCGCGGCCGACAGGCGTTCGGTCATGCTGCGGGTCAGGGTGCGCGACCCGATCGGATCGCCAGAGGACAGGTAGGATTCGACGACACGGCGAAACACCTCGCGCGTGCGGTCATTCATTTCGTCAAGCAGATTGGCACGTGGGGTCATGACGGCTCCGATACCCCTACTTAGGGATGCGGGCGCCACGGCGTCAATCGGGCTTGCAAGTCGCAGCAGGGCGCTTGTATCTGGCAGTTCACAATCATGAGGTGGATCATGCGCCCTTCTGGCCGCGAGTTGAACGAAATGCGCCCGGTTTCGATTGAAATCGGTGTGATGAAGCATGCCGAAGGGTCCTGTTTGATCAAGGTGGGGGAAACCCATGTCCTGTGCACGGCCACCGTCGAGGACAAGGCGCCGCCATTCCTGAAAGGCACGGGTCTGGGCTGGGTCACGGCGGAATATGGCATGCTGCCGCGCGCAACCAACAGCCGGACCCGTCGTGAAGCGGCGGCGGGCAAGCAGTCTGGCAGGACGCAGGAGATTCAGCGTCTGATCGGGCGGTCCTTGCGGGCCGGTGTGGACCGGTCGGCCCTGGGCGAGCGGCAGATCGTGGTCGATTGCGACGTGATCCAGGCCGATGGCGGCACGCGCTGCGCCTCGATCACCGGTGGCTGGGTTGCCCTGAGGCTGGCGGTGAACCAGTTGCTGAAGGCGGGCACGATCATCAGCGATCCCATCATGGACCATGTGGCCGCGGTGTCTTGCGGGATTTATGCGGGGCAGGAGGTGCTGGATCTGGACTATATCGAGGATAGCGCCGCGGGGACCGACGGCAATTTCGTGATGACCGGACGCGGCCGGATGATCGAGGTTCAGATGTCTGCGGAAGGTGCCACGTTTTCGCGGGGCGAGATGTCGGGGTTGCTGGATCTGGCTGAGGCGGGAATGGTGGCGCTTGTGGCAGCGCAGGCCAGGGCGGTCGGGGCGGTCGGGGCGAAATAATGGGTGGGCTTTCGGGGGCTGAACTGCTGATTGCGACCGGAAATGCGGGCAAGCTGGCGGAGTTTGAAAAGCTGCTGGCCCCATTTGGAACCCGGCTGCATTCCCTGCGCACGCTGGGGCTTGCCGAACCAGAAGAGACAGAAAAATCTTTTGTTGGCAATGCCTTAGTCAAGGCGCGGGCGGGGATGAAAGCCTCTGGGCTGGCCTGTTTGGCGGATGATTCGGGCCTTGAGGTCGAGGCTTTGGGCGGCGCGCCGGGCATCTATACGGCCGATTGGGCAGAGGGCGCTTCCGGGCGGGATTTCACCGTCGCCATGGCAAAGACCTGGGCCTATCTGCAGGCCGTTGCCGCCCCGGCCCCACGGCGTGCCGGTTTTTGCTGCGTTCTGGCCGTGGTTTGGTCCGATGGCCGGGAAGCGATCTTCGAGGGGCGGCTTCAGGGTCAGATCGTGTGGCCGATGCGGGGGGCCTTTGGCCATGGGTATGACCCGATCTTTCAACCCGACGGTCATGCCTTGACCATGGGAGAGATGGGTGTTGATCTGAAGAACAAGATCAGCCATCGCGCCGTCGCCGTCGAGCGCTTTGTCGCCAGATGTTTCACGTGAAACATTCTGCCTGGCGCACCGGGCCCGGTTTTGGAGCAGCCAATGGCTGAGGTCACAGATCCCGGCTTTGGCCTTTACATCCACTGGCCCTTTTGCCAATCGAAATGCCCCTATTGCGATTTTAACAGCCACGTCGCCGAAAAAGTGGACCAAAGGCGCTGGCAAGCTGCTTTTGAGGCGGAATTGGAGCGCACCAGCCGCGAAACACGGGGGCAGATCCTGCAATCGGTCTTTTTCGGCGGCGGCACGCCCTCGCTAATGAACCCAGATCTTGTCGCCGCAATTTTGGACAAGGTCGGATCCAGTTGGCGGATGTCGAACGCGCCGGAAATAACGCTCGAGGCCAATCCGGGATCTGTCGAGGCGGGGCGCTTTGCGGCCTATCGGCAGGCCGGGGTCAATCGGGTTTCGATCGGCGTGCAATCGCTGGATGATGCTGCCCTGCGCCTGTTGGGGCGCAAGCACTCCGTTCAGGAGGCCATCCGGGCCGTCGAGATTGCTCAAACCACCTTTCCACGATTCAGTTTTGACATCATCTATGCTCGCCAGGGTCAGGATCGTGCGGATTGGCGTCGCGAGCTTGATCGCGCGCTTGCCATTGGCTCGCGGCATCTGTCGCTTTATCAATTGACGATCGAGGACGGGACGGTTTTTCATGAAAGAAATCGCAGGGGGCTGCTGGCCGGGTTGCCGGACGAGGATCTGGCCGCAGATCTGTACCTTTTGACGCAAGAACGCTGTGATGCGGCCGGGCTGCCCGCCTATGAGGTTTCCAATCATGCCATACCGGGCGAAGAATCGCGCCACAATCTGACCTATTGGCGTGGCGGAGACTATGTCGGCGTCGGCCCCGGCGCCCATGGCAGATTGACCGAAGGTGGCAAACGCCTTGCGACCGAGGCCATGAAACTGCCGTCCGCCTGGCTGGAGGCCGTGGAAACCAATGGCTTTGGCGAACTGCCGCGCCAAGTCCTGGCGGGGGAAGAAGTGGCCGCCGAATACTGTCTCATGGGGCTGCGCTTGGCGGATGGGATCTCGGCAAGGCGCTATCAAAGCCTGACTGGCCAGCCTTTTGACCAGCGGCGCGTCGACAATCTCGTTTCAATCGGACTGTTGGGGGCAAGTGAGGACCGCATCTGGGCGACGAAAAGCGGAATGCTGGTCTTGAACCTGATCTTGCGCGACCTTTTGCTGCCCATCTCTTGAGGCAGGTTTTCGGGCTGGGTGCCCGACCCGAGCTTGCGCCTTGGGCCAACTTTCTAATTCAAGGACCACCAGACAGGGGCAAAAGGGGTGCTAGAGTGTGTCCCGTTCAACCAGATTCAAGCATTCACCCTGCACCGCGAGGCAGCGACTGCTCTTGCAGACGTGTTCGGGGTGCAAGTGAATTCAATTGAACGCGACAGGCTTTAGCGCCCCCGCATGTCGCGCGATATCTTCGACAGCACATCGCAAAGCAGATCAAGATCGTCGAGGGTTCGGTACCGGACGGAAAGTGTGCCGCCTTCATCAGGCCCGTTATGGGCGATCTGAACCAGCATTCCCAGATTTGCCGACAGATCGGCCTCGATCACCTTGGTATCGGCATCCTTTTCATTCACCCCTGCGGAAGCACCTTTGCGCCCGCCCTTGCCGCGCCCCACGGGCTTCTTTGCCAAGCGCTCTGTTTCGCGGACCGAAAGGCCCCTGCGAATGACCTCATTGGCCAGTCGAACCGGATCCAGAGATGTGATCAGGGCCCTGGCATGGCCGGCGCTCAATTGGCCCGATCGAATTTGTGCCAGCACAGGTTCGGGAAGCTGCAAAAGACGCAGCATGTTTGCGATGTGGCTGCGACTGCGTGACAAAGCAGAGGCCAGTTTCTCTTGGGTGTGGCCAAACCTGTCCATCAGCTGCCGATAAGCCGTTGCTTCCTCTGCGGCATTTAGGTCAGCTCGCTGAATATTCTCGATAATGGCGATTTCCAGGACTTCCCGGTCATCGTACTCGCGCACCAACACCGGAACCTGGTGAAGCCCCGCTGCCTGCGCGGCACGCCAGCGCCGTTCTCCTGCGACGATTTCGAACATTTCAGAGTTCGCCACGGGGCGAACAATCAAAGGCTGCACGATGCCCTTTGTACGAATGGATTCCGTAAGTTCCCGCAGGGATTCCTCTGAAAAATGCCGCCTGGGCTGGGCTGGGTTGGGAACGATGCGTTCGGTCGGCAAGGACGCCGCCGACCGGTTCGCCTCGGCATTTTGACCTGAGGATTGGGCGACATCCGCCATAAGGGCGGAAAGGCCGCGACCAAGGCCCGAGCGTTGGACTTTCTTCTCTGTCACGGCATTATCCTTTCCGGAATTCGGCAATGGGATGGCGCTGCAGAAGTTCACCGGCGGCCGCAAGATAGGCCTCGCTGCCTTTCGAGCTTGGGTCATAGGTGATCACCGGCATGGCGAAGGATGGCGCTTCGCTGATCTTTACATTGCGCGGGATCACCGTCTTGAAAACCAGATCCCCCAGGGTATTGCGGACATCGCTTTCCACCTGCTGGCACAGCTTGTTGCGACCGTCATACATTGTCACCAACACACCCTCGATCCGCAAACCAGGGTTTGCGGTCTCCCTGACTTCACGGATCGTCAGCATCAACTGCGACAAACCTTCCAATGCGTAGAATTCGGCCTGAAGGGGGACAAGAACCGAATGGCAGGCGACAAGCGCGTTGACGGTCAAAAGGCTCAGCGAGGGCGGACAGTCGATCAGGATGAAATCCAGCTCCAGATCGTCGATCGAGGGATGCCTTAGCGCGTCATGAAGCAGAAAGCTGCGTTTTTCATTCGACACCAGGTCAATATCCGCTGACGCCAGATCACTGTTGGCCGGACAGATCGTCAGCCAGGCCAGCTTGGTCTGGCGCGCGACATCTTTCACCTGCACTTCATCGAGAAGAAGATCATAGGTGGATGGCCGCCGGTCTTCTGAAGCGATCCCCAAACCCGTCGATGCATTGCCCTGCGGATCCAGGTCAATGAGCAGGGTTTTTGCCCCCGATCTTGCCAGGGACGCCGCAAGGTTGACGGCCGATGTTGTCTTGCCGACGCCGCCCTTTTGATTGGCGATCGCAATGATATAGGGCTCGTTCGTTCGGCCAAAGCTAGGCATTGCGGATATTCTCGATCTTCAGGACGACAGAGTTCGTATCTGTCATGCTCTCAATCACTTGGCAATCAAATCGCCAGTTCCTTTCCGCCAGCGCGACCTCATCGGCATAGCTTTTCCCCTTGGGAAAAATAGCCAGCCCGCCGTCTTCCAATTGCCGCTTGGCATATCCAAGCAAGGTGTCCAAAGGCGCAAGGGCGCGCGCCGTCAAGACCATCGGGGCCAAGCAGTCAAGCCCTTCGATCCGGCCTGCGCGCACATCGACCTTCAAATCCAGCTGTCGCGCCGCCTCACGCAGGAACACGCATTTCCGCTGATCGGATTCCACCAAACACAGGCGCAAACCAGGCGCCATTTCCCTGGCTAGAACAGCAATGACCAGACCCGGGAACCCGCCACCGCTGCCGACATCCAACCACAGCCCGTCTTTTACCCCCGCAACGACCCAAAGCTGCGCCGAATCAAGAACATGCCGGGTCCAGGCCTCCGCAGCCGAACCCGACGACACGAGGTTGATGCGCTTGCTCCACTTCAGGACCAACGTCAGCAATTCGCCCAGGCTGGCCTGTGTTTCACGTGAAACATTCAGCCAGTCCGGCAGCGGTTGAATTTCAGGGCTCATAGCGACCCGTTTGCCGAAAGCGCCACGCGGCGGCGGCAATGCGCCAGGATCAACGTCAGCGCCGCAGGTGTAACACCTTCGATCTTGCCGGCGTCCGCCAGGCTTGCCGGACGACGCCGTTGCAGCTTCTGCTTCATTTCGGACGACAGGCCGGGCATCGCCGCATAGTCAAGATCCGCCGGAATTTCGACCAGCTCATCGCGCCGCAGCGTTTCGACTTCGGCGGCTTGCCGACCCAGATATTGCGAATAA
>JAYSWK010000606.1:0-6949 GCA_043718085.1 Rhodobacterales bacterium | reverse complement strand
TGCGGATCGGTCTGCCGGCTGCCGGGCACTGGGACGAGGTTTTGAACAGCGATGCCGCGATCTATGGCGGGGGAAATCGGGGAAATCTGGGCGGATTGGACAGTGAACCTGTCGCTTGGCACGCCCAGGCGCAATCGGCCCTTGTCACATTGCCGCCGTTGTCGGCACTCTATTTCAAGCAGACCTGACGCGCATCAATAACAGCGGCCCAGCCGCAACGGAGGAGGACGACATGCAGCCAAAACCCAACGCCAGGCTTTCCTCGCAAGCCATGGCCTTTGTGCTGGCCGGAGGGCGTGGATCACGTCTGAAAGAGTTGACCGACCTTCGGGCCAAGCCTGCGGTCTATTTTGGCGGCAAGACCCGGATCATCGACTTTGCCTTGTCAAATGCCTTGAACAGCGGCATCCGCAAGATGGCGATTGCCACCCAGTACAAGGCGCACAGCCTGATCCGTCACATGCAGCGTGGCTGGGGGTTCTTTCGGGCCGAGCGGAATGAATATCTGGACATCCTGCCTGCGTCGCAGCGCGTCAGCGAAAGCAAGTGGTATCTGGGCACCGCCGATGCCGTGACGCAGAACATCGACATCGTCGACAGCTACGGGATCAAATACGTGGTGATCCTGGCCGGGGATCACATCTACAAGATGGATTACGAGATCATGCTGCAACAGCATGTCGCCACTGGCGCCGATGTGACCATTGGCTGTCTGACCGTGCCCCGGATGGAGGCTGTGGCCTTTGGCGTGATGCATGTCGACCGCGACATGCGGATCACCGATTTCCTGGAAAAGCCCAAGGACCCGCCCTCGATCCCGGGGGACCCGGACAATGCACTGGCCTCGATGGGGATCTATGTGTTCGATTGGGCCTTTTTGCGCGATCTTCTGATCCGCGATGCCGAGGACCCCAATTCCAGCCATGATTTCGGCAACGACATCATTCCGCAGATCGTCAAGGGCGGCAAGGCCGTGGCGCACAAGTTCGCCGACAGTTGCGTCAAATCGGGGCTGGAGCAAGAGCCCTACTGGCGCGATGTGGGGACGGTGGATGCGTTCTGGCAGGCCAATATCGACCTGACGGATTTTGTGCCCAAGCTGGATATCTACGACCAAAGCTGGCCGATCTGGACCTATTCCGAGATCGTGCCGCCGGCCAAGTTCATCCATGACACCGATGGTCGGCGCGGTATGGCGGTGTCCTCGCTCGTGTCGGGTGACTGCATCGTGTCGGGGTCGGAAGTGCGCAATTCGCTGCTGTTCACCGGATGCCGGACGCACAGTTTCTCGTCGCTGGAATATGTTGTGGCGCTGCCGCAGGTCGTGGTGGGGCGCAAGGCAGACTTGAAGAACTGCGTGATCGACCGGGGGGTTGTGATCCCGGAAGGGCTGGTTGTGGGCAAGGACCCCGAGGCGGATGCCAAGTGGTTCCGGCGTACGGATAACGGCATCGTTCTTATCACCCAGTCGATGATCGACGCCCGGGCCAAGGCGCTGGGCTAAACCGGAAAAGCCGGGGGGTTTCACACCCCCCGGACCCCCGTGGGATATTTGTGGACAGATGATATGGGAGCCGGGATGAAGGTTCTGGGGCGGGTGCTGTCGGTGGCGTCGGAATGCGTGCCTTTGGTGAAAACCGGCGGGCTGGCGGATGTGGTCGGGGCCTTGCCTGCGGCTTTGGCGCGGGTGGGCTGGGAGATGCGGGTTCTGATGCCGGCCTATCGCAGCCTGCGGGCGCAGGCCGAGGGTTGGCCCGTGGTCTGGCGCGAGCCGGGGCTTTGGGGCGGCGAGGGCCGCGTTCTGGCGGGCGAGGCCGGCGGTGTCGCCATGCTGCTTTTGGACGCGCCGCATCTTTTTGATCGCGATGGCGGGCCTTATGGCGGTCCTGGCGGCGATTGGCCGGACAATGCACAACGCTTTGCCGCTTTGTCCTGGGTGGCGGCGCGCATCGCGCGTGAGGGGCTTGGCGATGGCTGGGCGCCGCAGGTTCTGCATGCGCATGACTGGCAGGCTGGGTTTGCGCCGGCCTATCTGGCCTACGGCGGGTCGGGCGGGGTGGGATCGGTGCTGACCGTGCACAACATCGCCTTTCAGGGCTGGGCCCCTGCCAAGATGCTGTCCGAGTTGCGGCTGCCCGCCGAAGCGTTTCATCCCGAAGGTCTGGAATATTACGGCGGCCTGTCCAGCCTGAAGGCCGGGCTGGTCACGGCGGACCGCATCACGACCGTCTCGCCGACCTATGCCGCCGAATTGGCGCGCCCCGAGTTTGGCATGGGATTGCAAGGCGTGGTGGCGGCGCGGGCCCATGTCGTGTCGGGTATCCTGAACGGGGTGGACACCGAGGTCTGGTCGCCCGAGGCCGAGCCTGTGCCCTTTGCCATGGGTGCGATGAAGGGCAAGGCCGCGGCGCGCGACGCCTTGTGTGACGCGTTCGGTCTGGACGTGCCGGGGCCCTTGGCCATCGTCGTCAGTCGTTTGACCGATCAGAAGGGCATCGACCTTCTGGGCGCGGTAATTCCGGATTTCATCCAGGCGGGCGGCGGGCTGCTGGTTTTGGGCTCGGGCGATCCGGCGCTGGAGGGGGCGGTGCGGGGGCTGGCCGCGCGCTATCCCGGGCGGGTCGGGGTCAGGATCGGCTATGACGAGGCTCTGAGCCACCGGATGTTTTCGGGCGGCGATGCCGTGCTGGTGCCAAGCCGGTTCGAACCATGCGGCCTGACCCAGCTTTACGGGCTGCGCTATGGCACGCTGCCGGTTGTGGCGGCGGTGGGCGGGCTGGCTGATACGGTGATCCATGCCAATCCGGCGGCGCTTTCAGCCGGGGTGGCGACGGGGATCACCTTTCACCCCACCGACGCCTTGGCCTTTGCCACGGCACTGCGGCAACTGGTTTTGCTGTATCATGACAAGGGCTTGTGGGCCAAAGTTCAGAAAAATGCCATGCGGCAGGATGTGGGTTGGGACCGCTCCGCCGCAGCCTATGCCCGGCTTTATGCCGAGATCACCGGATGACACCTGTCCGCACGAACCTGCCCGGCTGCCCGCCGGGCATGCACCAGACGGCAGGACACCCCTGGCCCATGGGGGCCACGGTCGATGCGGACGGCGTCAATTTCGCGGTCTTTTCGGCCAATGCGCATCTGATCGAGCTTTGCCTTTTCTCGGACGATGGCCGCAAGGAAGTGGCGCGGCTGATGTTCACCGAACGGGATGGCGATATCTGGCACATGCGGGTCGAGGGGATGGCGGGCGGGCAGCGGTATGGTCTGCGCGCCCATGGGCCCTATCAACCCGAGGAGGGGCACCGCTTCAATCCGCACAAGCTGCTGATGGACCCCTATGCGCGCGCCCATGACGGGCGGCTTCGGTGGTCGGATGCACTGATGGGCTACCGGATCGGCGCGGCCCGGTCGGATCTGAGTTTCGATACCCGCGACAGCGCCTTTGCCGTGCCAAAATCGGTCGTGGTCGCGGCGCCAAGCATCGAGGGCCACGATCCGGCGCCGCGCCATGACTGGTCGCGGACCGTGATCTACGAGGCCCATGTCAAGGGGCTGACGGCGCTGAACCCGCAGGTCACACCTTTGGCCCGCGGACGCTATGCCGGAATTGCCGCCCCGGCGATGCTGGATCATTACAAGCGACTGGGCATTACGGCGATCGAGCTTTTGCCCGTCCAGACCTTTTTCGACGACCGTTTTCTGGTCACCCGGGGGCTGACCAATTACTGGGGCTATAACACGATGGGCTTTTTCGCGCCCGAACCGCGCTATGGCAACCGCCACGCCATGGCCGAGTTCCGCGACATGGTGCGCCGCTTGCACGACGCCGGGATCGAGGTCATTCTGGATGTGGTCTACAACCACACCGGCGAGGGCGACGAGTTTGGGCCGACCTTGAGTTTTCGCGGGTTGGACAACCAAAGCTATTACCGACTGGCGGGCGGCGGGCGGCATTATGCCAATGACAGCGGCACGGGCAATGTGCTGAACATCAGCCACCCGATGGTTCTGCGCATGGTGATGGACAGTTTGCGCTATTGGGTTCAGGTGGCAGGGGTCGACGGGTTTCGCTTTGACCTTGCCACCGCGCTTGGCCGTGAGGCTTATGGCTTTGATGCGGGTGCGGGCTTTTTTGACGCGCTGCGGCAAGACCCGGTTTTGGCCCAGGTCAAACTGATTGCCGAGCCTTGGGACATCGGGCCGGGGGGCTATCAGCTTGGGGCCTATCCCCATCCGTTCCGCGAATGGAACGACCGCTTTCGCGACGGGGTCCGGCGGTTCTGGCGTGGCGATGCCGGGTTGACGCCCGATCTGGCCAAAAGGCTGTTGGGAACGGCGGAAAGCTTTGACCACCACGGGCGCGCGGCCTCGACCTCGATCAATTTCGTGACGGCGCATGACGGGTTTACTTTGGCCGATCTGGTTGCCTTTACCGTCAAGCGCAATCTGGCCAATGGCGAGGACAACCGCGATGGCCATTCCGAGAATTACTCGGACAATCTGGGGGTTGAGGGGCAAAGCTCAGACCCCGAAATCCTTGCGGCGCGCGATCTGCGGCGGCGCAACCTGCTAGCCACGCTGATGCTGTCGCAAGGTGTGCCCATGCTGCTGGCGGGCGACGAGATCGGCCACAGCCAGGGCGGCAACAACAATGCCTATGCGCAGGACAATGCAACGGCCTGGATCAACTGGTCGAAACCCGCTGGCGATCTGACCGATTTCGTGGCGCGGCTGTCCCGGCTTCGCGCCGCCCATCCAGTGCTGCGCCAGCCGCATTTTCTGCATGGGGCGATCAGGCCCAGCGACAGGCTGGCCGATGTGATCTGGCGCCGCGCCGATGGCATGACGCCCGACCCCGCCGAATGGCATGATCCGGCGTTCCGTTGTCTGGGGCTGGAAGTGCGGATGAGCACCAAGCGCCATGGCATCGAGGACGCGGTTTTCGCCGTTTTCAACGCGGGCCCGGCGCAGAGCCTGGCTTTGCCCGACACCGCCCGCGCCTGGCGGCTGATCCTGGACACGACGCAACCCGATGCGCCAGAAACAACGGCTGCATCCGGCATGGTCCTGCCGGCCAATTCCGTGCTTGTCTTTACCCCCGACCCATCTGGAGGAGCGAAATGAGTGTGACCCGCGTTGCCACAAAACCCATCGCCGGACAAAAGCCCGGCACTTCGGGATTGCGCAAGAAGACCCCGGTATTCATGGGGCCGCATTATCTGGAAAACTTCGTGCAGGCCATTTTTGACGTGGTGGGCGCAAAGGGAAAGACCTTTGTTCTGGGCGGCGACGGGCGCTATTTCAACGACCGTGCGGCGCAGGTGATCTTGCGGATGGCGGCGGCCAACGGCGCGGCGCGGGTGATCATCGGGCAGGGCGCGATCTTGTCAACTCCGGCGGCCAGCCATTTGATCCGCCTGAACAAAACCGATGGCGGGATCATCATGAGCGCGTCGCACAATCCCGGCGGACCGCAGGAAGATTTCGGCGTCAAGTTCAACATGCCCAACGGCGGGCCTGCCCCCGAAGCCGTGACCGAGGCCATGTTCAAACGCACGACAGAGATCACGGAATACAAGATGTTCGAGGCGCAGGATGTGGATCTGGCCACGTTGGGGCGCAAGGCGCTTGGCGACATGCAGGTCGAGGTCGTGGACCCGGTCAGCGACTATGCCGCGCTGATGGAAAGCCTGTTCGACTTTGGCGCGATCCGAAAGATGTTCGCCGAAGGCTTTGCCATGCGGATGGACAGCATGTGCGCCGTGACCGGCCCCTATGCGGTCGAGATATTGGAGCGGCGTCTGGGGGCGGCACCGGGCACCTGTGTGAACGCCGTGCCCTTGCCCGATTTCGGCGGCATGCATCCCGACCCCAACCCGACCTGGGCCAAGGCCCTGATGGACGAGATGATGGGGCCGAACGCGCCGGATTTCGGGGCGGCCAGCGATGGGGATGGCGACCGCAACATGGTGGTGGGGCGGGGGATCTATGTCTCGCCGTCCGACAGTCTGGCGGTGCTGGCGGCAAATGCGCATCTGGCACCGGGCTACAAGGCCGGGCTGAAGGGTGTGGCGCGGTCGATGCCGACCTCGGCTGCGGCGGACCGGGTGGCCGAGGCTTTGGGGGTTGCCTGTTACGAGACGCCGACAGGCTGGAAATTCTTTGGCAATCTATTGGACGCCGGCCGGGCCACGATCTGTGGCGAGGAAAGCTTTGGCACGGGGTCAGACCATGTGCGCGAGAAGGACGGGCTGTGGGCGATTCTTCTTTGGTTGAACATACTTGCGGTGCGACGTGAAAGCGTGGCGGCAATCCTGAGCCAGCATTGGGGGCGGTTCGGCCGCAACTATTACAGCCGTCACGATTTCGAGGCGATTGCCAGCGACAAGGCCGATGCGATGATGGTGGCGTTGCGCGCGGCACTGCCGGGCCTTGTGGGGCGCGTGATCGAGGGGCAGGAAATCGCGGTGGCGGATGATTTCGCCTATACCGACCCGGTCGATGGGTCGGTCTCCAGGGCGCAGGGGGTGCGGGTGCTGTTCAAGGACGGCAGCCGGATCGTTTATCGTCTGTCGGGCACGGGCACGGAAGGGGCGACACTGCGGCTTTATCTGGAACGTTTTGCGGCGGGGCCGCAGGGGTTGGACCTTGATCCGCAGGCGGCTTTGGCTGTCATGATCCGGGCGGCGCATGATCTGGCGGGGATTGCGCGGTTTACCGGGCGTCGCGAACCGAATGTCGTGACCTGACCATCTTTTGTCGCATCCGCCTGCGTTTCGGCCGGTGTTGCGGCGTCTGATGCGGTGGCACAGGGGGGCTTTCATGGACACCAAGGGCAGGTCGGGGCGGCAGGCACGGCAACTGGAACGCTCCAAAAAGGGTGGCGGCATGGGGCGGCCCTATATCAACCGCAATATCCCGACCTATGATGTGCTGTCCGAAGAAA
>JAYSWK010000605.1:0-2790 GCA_043718085.1 Rhodobacterales bacterium | reverse complement strand
CCAATGATCTGCATTTCGAGGGCGAGCTGGTCGTGGCCCTGGGCAAGGGTGGCACGGACATTTCCGAAACAGACGCGCCCGCGCATATCTTCGGCCATGCCGCAGGCAACGACCTGACCCGCCGCGATCTGCAAGCTGCCGCCAAATCCGCCCGCCGCCCCTGGGACATGGCCAAGGGCTTTGACAATTCCGCCGTCGTCGGCCTCATTCATCCGGGCCCCGTGGGCGATGCCCGGATCACGACCCATGTCGATGGCAACCTGGTCCAGTCCGCCCGCCTCGGCGACATGGTCTGGCCGGTGTCCGCCATCATCGCCCATCTGTCGCGGCTGGTCACATTGCAGCCCGGTGATCTGATCTTTACCGGCACCCCCGCAGGCGTTGGCCCCTTTGGTCCTGGCCAGACCTGCATTGTCACGGTCACGGGCCTGACCCCCGCCAGCGTCACCCTGGCCTGACCCCCTCAACTTGTCGGAATTACCGCAGCCCGTGGCAGGTTTTCGCATGCGCCACGGATTGGCAAAATAGGGGTCGTGCTTTATGATCAACCCATGGTTGTTCCAGTTGTCCTCCTTCTGACCTCGCTGGCCCTTGCCGCCCTTGGCCTGTGGTCCGGCCTTGGCGACCTTGCCCTGATCGCGCTGCCTTCGGCCCTGGCCAGCCTTATCCTGATCCTGCGCGCCCCGCGCCGCGCGCCCGCCCGGGCTGCGGGAAAGTGGATCGTCGTCGATGGGTCAAACGTGATGCACTGGCAGGACAAGGCGCCGCGCCTCAGCAGCCTGCAATTGGTTCTGGATCGCCTGACGGCCCTTGGCTTCAGTCCTGGCGTCGTTTTCGATGCCAATGCCGGCTACAAGATCAGCGGGCGCTATCAGCATGAACTTGCGCTTGGCAAGCTTTTGGACCTGCCCGCCGATCGCGTCCTTGTCGCGTCCAAAGGCAGCCCGGCCGATCCCCTGATCCTGGCGGCCGCGCGGGACCTTGGGGCGCGCATCGTCTCGAATGACCGTTTCCGCGACTGGGCCGAGGCGCATCCCGAGGTGACCAAGCCCGGCTATCTGGTGCGCGGCGGCTTTACCGATGGCAAGCTGTGGCTGGACCTTGAGTAAGTTTTTCGGCGCGGACAAAGGTTGATTTTCGGTTAACGAAAATTGGTAACCCATTGTGAATAAGCGGTAAAATGGCATGTCCAAAACTTGGACATCGCCGCTGTGGCCGCGCCGATCCTGCCCTACAACGCCAAAACCTGCGCCGGATCCAAAAGCCAGGGTGCAATGATGCCGCAGGTGTCGGCCAGCGGCAAAAGGCAGTCCGGGACGTCCAGCCCGATCACCTCACGCATGAACACCGCCCGGGCGCGGGCGCGGGCCAGAACCTCGGGAAAGGCGGCTTGCAGCGCGGCTTGCAGGGCTGCATCGGCAATGACATAGCCGTCCTCCATCCGGGTCGAACCATAAACCGGATGCCCGGGGATCACATCCATCTGCATGGCCATGCCCGAGGCCAAAGCCTCGCCCGAACCTTGATAGATGGGCGAAGACATCCATTCCTCAAGCCCGATCAGATGGCCGGGGTTCAGGGTCAGGCCAAAGGTTTCAAACGGCAGCGCCGCCTGCATCTCGGCCCAGACCGCCCCGCCCACGACCCCTGGCCGCATCAGGCCGCACCAGCGCGACATCGCCTCCAGATAGGGGCCCGCAAAGGCGTCGATGTAATCCTGCGCGCCCAGCGGAAGGTCGGCGGCGCCATGGGCGACCCAGCCCGCGCGGCAGACATTGGCGCCCCAATGGCAGACGTTGAACGACAAAGGTGATCCCCGCCGCACCACCTCACCCGTCGGGCCGGACAGACCCTGTGCCGCACGTCTACCCGTGGCAAAGGTCGTGTGGCACCCCAGGGGCAGCCCGCCGATGCGCCCCGCCTCGACCGCCGCGAAATCGCTGATCCCGTCATGCAGTCCAAAGGCGATCCGGCGCAGGGCGGCGGCGGCCATGTGGTTGGCAAATTCCAGCCGGGCTATTTCGGCCGCATCCACTCTTGCGCGGATACCATGAACCGGATGGGTCATCAGATCGGTCGCGTTTTCAACCTTGGTGGCCAGCGCGCGCAACGGATCGGTGATGAACGAGGGCAGATCGATCGCAGCTGCCGGGTCCGCCACCTCATCCGCGCCGAACCATTTCCACCCGACCGTGCCAACCCGTCCCTTTGGAACCACATCGCCCAGGATGGCGGCCACCGACCGCGTCCCGCGCGGCTGGCTTTGCAGCGACAGGCTGGCGCAATGTTCAACCGCAATGTCCCCCGCCGCGACCAAGGGCGAAATCGCGGTGTAGGACAGGCATTCATTGCCCGCCATCAGCAAAGCCTCTTTCGCCGTCACGACCAGAACCGCCTCTTCAAAGCGCGGATCAAACCCGGTCAGCCATTGGATATTGGCGGCATGTTCCCGGTCGCCATAAACCACCACCGCCGCCAGACCCCGCCCCTTGGCCACCCGCCGCAGCGCCGCCAACCGCGCCCGGCATTCGGCCAGCGTCAGTGCGGGCGGCACATCCGGTATCCCGTTATGCGGCCAGTCGATGCGGATCAGATGGGCCATGGTATCCTCCCCTGTCACCTGCCACGCTATCCGTCCCGCCCGCCCCTGTCACCATCTTGCGAATCCCGCGCCCTGCGACTATATGTGCGGGTGAGAGGTTGGCGCGGGCAGGTGCCTCGCCAACCCGGTCAGGTCCGGAAGGAAGCAGCCGTAACGAGCCCCACTTGGGTCGTTGTCAGCCTCTCACC
>JAYSWK010000604.1:0-2791 GCA_043718085.1 Rhodobacterales bacterium | reverse complement strand
GTGCTGGCGACCGATCAGCAGGTGTTGCCGGGCACGGGCGATGTGGATGTGGCAATCCTGTTCGGGGCGGGTCTGTGGGAGGGGCTGGAGACGCGTCTTTTGTTCGGCGAGCGGGTCTATCCGGTTTGCAGTCCGGCCTATCTGCGCGACCATCCGGAATTGCGCCGGCCCGAGGATTTGCTGGACCAGACGCTGCTGCACCTGGAATACGGTAAGCCGTCCTTTGAGGGCGTGGATTGGCGCAGCTGGTTGTTGCGGCAGGGTGTCAACGGGCAGCCGGTGCGCCGTGGGTTGCGGTTCAACTCCTATCCGATGGTGTTGCGGGCGGCCGAGGCAGGGCATGGGGTGGCTCTTGGGTGGAGCTATGTCACCGATCCGCTGTTGGCAGAGGGGCGGCTGGTCTGCCCGGTGGAACGCACGCTGGAAACACGCGACGGCTATTACCTGTGCACATCCGGCAACGCCGCCCCTGCCGCCGGTATCCGTGCTTTTCTGGACTGGATCAGCGCAGAGGCCGCAGGTCAGGACAGGCTTCGCATGATGCAAGGGAATGTGACACATACGGAATGATCGTTTGAACGGCGTAAGGATGCGGTGTTAGCTGGCAGCAGAGATTTCCTTTGGGGGCCGTGCCATGACTGAACTTTCCCCGCGCCGCGTCGGACGGCGCACCCGTGTCGAGGCCCCCCCCGCCGCATCGACGGTGCCTGCGGGCATGGTGGGTGGCCGGTACAAGCCCCTGACCGATGCCGAGATGCTGAAGGTTCACGAGTTGGTCTTGCGGCTGTTGGAGGACCTTGGCCTGTCGCAACTGACGCCCAGCCTTGAGGCGCGGGCGGTGGCGGCGGGATGCAAGGTGGATGGCGACGGCCGCCTGCACTTTCCCCGCGCGCTGGTCGAGGATGTGATCGCGCGCACCCGGCGCAAGTTTACCTTGCACGGTATTGACCCGATGCATGACATCGAAATTGGCGGGCGGCGAGTGCATACCGGCACTGGCGGGGCCGCGCCGACGATCATGGATTTCGAGACTGGTCGCTACCGCGAAAGCACGGTGGCCGATCTTTACGACATTGCGCGGCTGGTGGACCGGCTGGACAATATCCACTGGTATCACCGCTCGCTGGTGGCGCGGGATGCCAAGACCATCCTCGATCTGGACATGAACACCACCTATGCCTGCCTGTCGGGCACGACGAAATCCATCGCCGTCAGCTATACCGACAGCGCCTCGGTCCGCGCGGTGCAGCCGATGCTGGACGCCGTGGCGGGGGGCGAGGGCCGCCACCGCGACCGCCCGTTCTGCACCGCTGTCTGCTGCCATGTGGTGCCGCCGATGCGCTTTGCCACCGAAAGCTGCCATGCGCTCGAGGCAGCGGTGCGGGCGGGAATGCCGATCCTTCTGGTGTCGGCCGGTCAGGCCGGGGCAACGGCACCTGCCGCGTTAGCCGGGGCGGTGGCGCAGGCCGGCGCCGAGGTGCTGGCGGGGCTGATCCTGTGCAACATCATCGACCCAGATTGCCGCGGCATCTTTGCCGCCTGGCCCTTTGTGTCCGACCTGCGCACCGGGGCGATGTCGGGTGGGTCCGGCGAGCAGGCGCTGCTTTCCGCCGCCTGCGCCCAGATGGCGAATTTCTACGACCTGCCCAATTCGGTTCCTGCGGGCATGACCGACAGCAAGTTGCCGGATGCGCAAAGCGGCGGCGAAAAGGGTTATACCGTGTCATTGGCCGCTCAGGCAGGTGCGACGATGATCCACGAATGCGCCGGCATGCAAGGCTCGCTGATGGGCACGACATTCGAAGGCTATGTCATCGACAATGACCTGTTGGGGGCGATCCTGCGCACCGTGAAGGGGATCGAGGTCAGCGTGGACACGCTGAACTTCGATGTGATCCGCGACACGGTGATGGGGGTTGGGCATTACCTTGGCCATTCGCAGACCTTCGCCCGGATGAAAACCGATTACGTCTATCCCGACATCGCCGATCGCCGCAGCATCAGCGAATGGCAGGACGCCGGGTCGCGCGATACGCGCGATGTGGCGCGCGACCGGGTGCGCAAGATTCTGGCCGAACATTACCCGCGCCATATCAGCGACAATGTCGATACGGCGCTAAGGGCCGGTTACAACATCATCCTGCCGCGCGAACGGATGCGGGCGGGCAACGGCAGCTGGTAAGGACAAGCAGATGCAGACGCAGGCCAAGGTGGTGATCATCGGCGGCGGCATGATGGGGGTGGGACTGGCCTATCACCTTGCCGAAGCCGGTTGGACGGAATTGCTGCTGATCGAAAAGGCCGAACTGACCAGCGGGTCAACCTGGCACGCCGCCGGGCAATGCCCGTCCTTCATCGGCAATTACAACATGGCCAAGATCCACCATTACAGCAACACGCTGTACCCAAGGCTGGAGGCGCTGACCGGCCATCCCACCGGCTGGCACGGCTGCGGCGGCATCCGCATCGCCACCACGCCCGAAGAGGTGGACTGGTTTGCCCATGTTCAGGGCTTCGCCGCTAATGTCGGGTTTCAGATGGAGATCATCGGCCCCGACCGCATCCGCGAGTTGAACCCCTGGCTGAAAACGGACGGCATCCTTGCCGGGGCGCATACGACGCTTGACGGTCATGTCGACCCCTCCAGCGCGTGCAATTCCATGGCGGCAGGGGCACGGGCCATGGGGGCTGTGATCCAGCGCCATACCCGCGTGACCGGCATCACCCGGCTGCCCTCGGGCGCGTTCCGGGTCGAGACGGAAAAGGGCAATGTCACATGCGAACATGTGGT
>JAYSWK010000603.1:0-6969 GCA_043718085.1 Rhodobacterales bacterium | reverse complement strand
GTCAAAGCTTCATGGACCGCGAGGATGAGCGCGCCCGCACCGTCATTCAGACCCTTGGAAGGTAAGCCATGAACGCCCTGCAAATCGCCGCCTCGGGGATGAGCGCCCAACAACTTAAGGTCGAGGTCGTCTCGAACAACCTGGCCAACATGTCCACCACCGGCTACAACGCCCGCCGCGCCGATTTTGCCGACCTTATGTATCAACAGGTGCAGCGCCCCGGCACGATCTCGTCGCAGGACGGCACGATGCTGCCCACCGGGGTGCAGCTGGGCCTGGGGGTGCGGCCTTCGTCCGTCTCGGTGATTCTGGCGCAAGGCACGCTCAGCCAGACCGGCGGCGATCTGGATGTGGCGATCGAGGGGCGCGGTTATCTGGAGGTGACGCTGCCATCGGGCGGGGCCGCCTATACCAGGGACGGCGCGCTGAAACGGTCCGCCGATGGCCTGATCGTCACGGCCGACGGCTATTCCGTGGCCCCCGGCATCACCATTCCCTCGGACGCCCGCAGCATCTCGGTCAACGCCAATGGCGAGGTCTATGCCTATTTCACCGATCAGGTCGAACCTTCGCTGCTGGGCCAGCTTACCCTGGCCAATTTTACCAATGAAAAGGGGCTTGAGGCGATGGGATCGAACCTGTTCATGGAAAGCCCGGCCTCGGGCGGGGCCAATGTCGGCGCCCCCGGCATCGATGGTTTTGGCCTGCTGAGACAAGGCTATCTCGAGGAAAGTTCCGTCGATTCGATCAAGGAAGTGACCGAATTGATCAAGGCCCAGCGCGGCTATGAGCTGAACGCCAAAGTCATCACCGCCGTGGACGAGATGATGTCGACCACGACCCAGGTGAAATGATGCGCGCCTTTGCAATCTTGTGCCTGACGGCTGCGCCCGCCCTGGCCGACAGCCTGGTGGCCACCCATACGATCCGCGCCCAGACCGTGCTGACGGCCGAGGATTTTACCCTGGTCGCGGCCGCGATCCCCGGCGCCTTGACCGATGCCGCCACCGCCATCGGGATGGAGGCGCGGGTGACGCTTTATGCCGGCCGCCCGATCAGTGCCGCCGATGTCGGCGCGCCGGCCCTGGTCGAACGCAATCAGACCGTGTCGCTGATTTACCGCGCAGGCGGGCTCTCGATCCTGACCGAGGGCCGCGCCTTGACCCGGGGGGGGCCGGGCGATGTGATCAAGGTCATGAATATAGCATCGCGCACCACGGTGACCGGAACAATCGGCCCGGATGGTGCGGTTTTCGTCAATGCGTCGAATGAAGGATAATGGAATGCGCCTGGTTCTGTCTTTGTGTCTGCTTTTGGCCGCCTGCGGGGATCTGAACCGCGTCGGCCGGGCGCCCGAGTTTTCACCCACGCAAAACAGCTACGAACATTCCGCGATGTATTCCAACCTGCCCATGGATGCCGAAGATGGCGGGGCGGGCGAACAAAGTTCACTTTGGACCGCGCAACGCAGCTCTCTTCTGGGCGACCACCGGGCCCAGCTGCGCGGCGATATTCTGACGGTTGTGGTCGAAATTGACGACAAGGCCCAGTTTTCCGACACGACCGGCCGCAGCCGCAGCGGCAGCGAAAACATGGGCGTGCCCTCGTTGTTCGGCATCCCGCAGCGGCTGAACGAAAACCTGCCCGACGGGGCCAATGCGGCAAGCCTGGTCTCGGCGTCGTCCTCGTCGACCTTTTCGGGCAACGGCTCGGTTGCGCGCAATGAAAAGGTCACCTTGCGCCTGGCCGTGACCATTGTGGAAGAGCTGCCTAACGGCATTCTGCGCATCGAAGGGCAACAGGAGGTGCGGGTCAACAACGAGCTGCGCCAGCTTTTGATCAGCGGCTATGTGCGGCCCGACGACATCTCGCGCCAGAACGAGATCACCTATGACAAGATCGCCGAGGCGCAGATTTCCTATGGCGGACGCGGCCTGCTGACCGATGCGCAACAGCCGCGCTATGGCCAGCAGATCGCTGACCAGATCCTGCCGTTCTGACCGCCATGATCCGCAAACTCATCCCCCTCATTCTGGGCTTGCTGGGTCTGGGCATCGGCATCGGCGCGGGCATTTTCCTGCGCCCCGCCGCGCCAGAGCACGCCATGGCCGCCGAGGTGGTCGAGGCCGATCCGGAAACGGCGCCCGAATATGTGAAACTGGCCAACCAGTTCATCGTGCCGGTCATGGTCAAGGGCAAGGTCGGCGCCATGGTGATCCTGTCGCTTAGCCTTGAAATCAGCCCGGGCGCGACCGCCGAGATCTATGCGATCGAGCCCAAGCTGCGCGATGTCTTTTTGCAGGTCATGTTCGACCATGCCAATTCGGGCGGGTTTTCCGGCTCTTACACCGATGGGGCCAATCTGCTTTTGCTGCGCAAGGCATTGCTCGAGGCGGCCAAGGGCGTGCTGAAGGACAAGGTCAGCGACGTGCTGATCATCGACATCGTGCGCCAGGACAGCTGAGCTACTTTCCCCTGTCCCGCAGCTTGCCGATCACGCCATTGCGGCCAAAGGCCAAAGCGGCATCCTGCTTGGCCTCGGCCCATTCCGCGGTTTGGCGGGCCAGATCCAGGTTGATGGCCGACCGGCGCTGGTCGGCCCAGTTCTGATAGCGCATCGCCACCTCGCCTGCGACGATCGGGCCCAGATCGGTGGGCGGTTGCGGGCGGTTCAGTTCGGCCAGATGGTCCAGGCTGGCCTGCCGCGCCCGTGCGGCCTTGTCCAAAGCCAGAAGGCGCATGTCCAGGATCAGCTGGCTGATCAGCTGCAATTGGGCCAGTTTGGCGCGGTCGGTCATGTCCGCATCGCCCGTGCCTTCTTGCGCATGGCCTCGGCAAAGCGGACCGCGGCTGCAACGGCTTTGAAATGTTCAGGCCGGATCGGCGCGCCCACCTCGACCGTCGCATGTATGGCCCGGGCGGTTGGCGGATCGCGGTGGATGGGCACGCCGGCTTCGGCGGCCTTTTCGCGGATGCGGGCGGCGATGTCATCGACCCCCTTGGCCAGGCAGATCGGCGCATGACGGTCGCCGCGCTTCCATTTCAGGGCCACCGCATAATGGGTCGGGTTGACGATCACGACATCGGCCTTGGCCACATCCTGCAACATCTGGCTTAGTGCGATTTCACGACCGCGCTGGCGGCGGTGGTATTTCATATGCGGATCGCCGTCCGATTCCTTGTGTTCGTCAACCATTTCCTGGCGCGACATCCGGTTGCGCCGCCGGTGCTGCAGCCATTGCCAGCCAAAATCTGCCCCACCGAAAAGCAAGGTGCTGAGCAGGGCCAGAACCAGAAATTCCATCAGGATCTGGAACAAGAGCCCCGTGGCCTGCCGCGCCTCCAGATCCAGGCTGACCAACATGGCCTCGGCGTGGCGCAGGGCCAGAATGCCGACCAAAATGCAGGTGACCAAAAGCTTGGCCAGGCTTTTGCCAAAGGTGAACAGACCGTCCCGGCCAAACCTGTGGCCCAGGCCCGCCAGGATCGAAATGCGCGACAGTTTGGGGGCCAGCTTGTCAGGTGAAAAGGTCAGACCGCCCTGCGCGGCAATGGTCAGAAGGGCCGCGACCAACGGCAAAGCCAGGAACGGCAGCACCGGCAGGAACAGATTGCTCAGAATCCCGGCCGCCGGGGCCCGCCCGGCGCGCAGGAACATCGGCGCCAGACGCTCGGCCTGACCCAAAAGCACCATCCCGGCCGAGCCCATCTGAACCATGGCCGCCTGCCCCATCACCATCAGCGCCAGAACAAACCCGCCATACACCGCCGCCGAGGTCAGATCGGCCGAGCGCGGCACATCGCCGCGCTTGCGGGCATCCTGCAGCCGCTTTTGCGTCGGTTCGTGTTCGCGTTCGGTATCGTCCCCCTCGCTCATGGGCCGACCTTGAAGGGTCGGGCCAGAAACGCGTCAAAACTGCCAAGCCAGACGGTCAGAATGATCGGCACGGTGATCAGCATCAGGACCAGGGCCGCGCCGGTCAGCGCCGGTGCCCCGACAAGGATCACCGAAAGCTGCGGCATGGCACGGCTGATGATGCCCAAAGCCACGTTGTAGATGACCGAACCGATGACGAAGGGCGCAGAAAGGGTGAAGCCCAGTGAAAAGCTATGGGCGACCTGCATCAGGCCCCAATCGGCCATGTCAGACGCCGCCGGAAACTGCCCGGCCGGAAGCACGCGGTAGGACTGGATCAAAAGCTCGGCCGCCTTGACATGCAGCCCCGACATCACCGCCAGGGCCAGCGCGGCCATGGTCAGAAGATTGCCGATGGCCGGCTGCGGCTCGGGGGTCGAGCCGCCGAAAAGCTGCGACAAGGACGTGGCCTGCGCGATGATCGCGGCGGCGATCTGCAGGGCAAAGATGAAAAGTCTAAGGCCGATGCCCAGGGCCAGGCCGGTCATGACCTCGACCGCGGGGGCAAGGGCGCCAACCGGCACATCCGCCATTCCCGCTGCCACCGCGGGGGCCACTATGGCGCAAAAGGCCAGGGCCAGGATCAGCCTAACGCGCTGCGGCACGACCTGCTCGCCAAAAGCGGGGATCAGGAACATGACCGCCCCGACCCGCAGAAAGACCAAAGTCGCGGCCCAAAGCCAGGCCTGGCCCAGACCGGTAAACGCCGTCATCTGGGCAAAAAGCGCCGTCACGCGGGCACGACCCCGACCAAAGCGGGTCGCGCCTCCATCCCGATCTCTTCATAGGACAGAACGGGCGCGCTCAGCCCCTTGGCCCCCAGAACCGTGCGCAGGAACCGTCGCCGCAGGGTCGAGGTGACAAGGGCCGGAAACGTCCCCCCCTCGGCCGATTTGTTCAGCCGTTCGGCAATGGCATTGGCCAGCTTGCTGAACTGTTCGGGCGGCAGGGCCACGTCGCGCAAACCCCGGTCACTGTCAACCTGATGCGTCACAAAGGTTTTTTCCCATTCGGGCGCCAGCTGGATCAGCGGAATCGTCCCATCGGCCCGTTTCAGATCGGCCACCAGTTGAAAGCCCAGCCTTTGGCGGACATGTTCGCAGATCGCCTCGGGGCTGCCAAAACCGCGCGCCTCGGCCGTAGCCTCCAGGATCAGGGGCAGGTTCCGGATCGAGACCCGCTCCTCCAACAAAAGCCGCAGCACGGTCAGCAGCGTATCCACCGGCACCTTTTCGGGCACCAATTCGTCCAAGAGGCGCTTGTTCTGTTCGGCCCGGACCGGGTCGGTGGTGCGGGTAAACTCGTCCAAAAGCCGCCGCAGGCCGCGCAGCGACAAAAGCCGCGCCAGATTGGCCTTGATGACCTCCAGCAGATGGGTGGCCAGAACCTCGGGCGGCGAGACGACGGTCAGGCCGGACAGCACCGCATCCTCATGTGTGTCCGGCCGGATCCAGCGGGCCGGCGCGCCATAGACCGGCTCGCGCACATCCATCCCGTCGGGGGCCGAAATACCATCGGCCAAAAGCACCAGGCTGCGATCGGCAAACAGCCGGTCGCGCACCTTTTCAACGCCTTGCAGCCTTATCGCATAGGTGCCGGGGGCCAGGGTCGCCTCGTCCGTCAGGCGGATCTCGGGCAGGATCAGGCCAAAGCTGGCGGCGACATGGTTGCGCATATTGGCGATGCGGCTGTCCAGCCCGGTGGCCGGATCCAGAACCATCGACACCAGGTTTTGCGCGAATTCGATGTGAATCTCGTCAAAATCCAGCACATCACCGATGGATTTTCGCAAGGGCGCGGGGGAAGTGGCGGGCGCTTCGGCCACGGGGGCAAGGCCGCGTTGATGGGCCGCCCAGGCGGCATAGGCCAGCACCCCGGCCCCGGCCATGAAGGGCAAGAACGGCATGCCCGGCACCAGGCCAATCAGCGCCATCAGCAGGGCAACCGTACCCAACGCCCCCGGAAAGCGGCCCAGTTGCGCGAAAAACGAGATATCCGCCGCCCCTGTCGCCCCGCTGCGCGACAGCAAAAGCGCCGCCCCGACCGAGATGATGACCGCCGGGATCTGGCTGACCAGCCCGTCGCCGACCGTCAGCATGGAATAGGTCTTGAACGCGTCGCTCAGCGCCATGCCATGGACAAAGACCCCCATGATCAGCCCCATCACGATGTTCAGGACCGTGATCAAAAGGCCCGCCACCGCATCGCCCTTGACGAATTTGGATGCGCCATCCAGCGCGCCGAAAAAGTTCGTCTCGGCCAGTTCGCGTTCGCGCCGCGCCTTGGCTTCGGTATGGGTGATGGCACCGGCGGCCATATCAGCGTCGATGGCCAGCTGCTTGCCGGGCATCCCGTCCAGGGCAAAGCGCGCGCCCACTTCGGCCATGCGGCCGGCGCCCTTGGTGATGACGACGAAATTGACGATCAGCAGCACCGAAAACACCACAAGCCCCAGAAGCAGATTGCCCCCCATGATAAATTCGGCAAAGCCTTCAATGACATGGCCCGCCGCCGCCGTGCCGGTATGACCCTGCCCGATGATCAGCTTGGTGGACGAGACGTTCAGCGACAGCCGCAGCATCAGCGAGGCGAGCAGGATCGTGGGAAAGGCCGAAAACTCCAACGGGCGTTCGATGAACAGGGTGACCGTCAGCATCAGGATGGCCAGCGCAAAGGACAAGGCCAGCCCGATGTCCAGCACAAAGGCCGGCACCGGCAGGACCATCATCAGGATCACGCCCATCAGGGCCAAAGCCAGCAGGATCGTCGGGCGGAACAAAGCGGCAACGCTGATCTGCAGCGATTTCATCAGGAATTTCCACCAATCAGCGGTCCACGCGATGCTTGCAAGGGCACGATCGAGCCGCCACTAGCCTCGCCCCCGGCCTGCAAAAGCGGGAAAAGGTTTTCGCGGGGCGTGGCCGTATCTGTGCTGGCATAGTCGGGTGGCGTGTCGCCCGTGGCCCCCTCAAGCACCGCCTTGACCCGTTCAAGATAGCTTTCCGCAAGCTCGGGTGTACGGGAATGATAGGCCGACACGGCCTGGGCCCAGT
>JAYSWK010000602.1:0-2801 GCA_043718085.1 Rhodobacterales bacterium | reverse complement strand
GGCTGGGCGCCATGGTGATCCTGTCGCTGTACGAAGTGCCGATCGGCCTGACCGTGGCGATGTTCTGCGCACCTTTGCCCAAGGCGGCCTGGCCCTGGGTGGCGGCCTCGGGCCTTGTGCATTTCTTTTACAAATTCTTCCTGTCGCAAGCCTATGCGCGCGGGGATCTGAGCCGGGTCTATCCCATAGCGCGTGGCAGCGCCCCATTGCTGGTGGCGCTGACGTCGGGCTTGTTTTTGGCAGATGTGATCACCCCAACCGAGTTTACCGGAATTGCCATTTTGGGCCTTGGCATCCTTGCCATGGCGCAGGGGGTCTTTGCGGCGGGCGAGAACCGGCGCTTGATCCCCTGTGCGCTTGGCGCAGCTGTGGCCACGGCGTCCTATACGCTGATCGACGGGCAGGGCGCGCGCATTGCGATGGATGCGGTCGGCTATGTCGCCTGGGTCTTTGTCGTGGATGGCCTTGGCTTTGCAGCCATCATCCTGGCCTGGAAGGGCGTGGCAGTCGTGCCGCGCACCCGCCAGCCCTGGCTGGCCGGGGCCGTGGCCGGCGGGGCATCCTATGGGGCCTATGCCATTTCGGTCTGGGCCATGACCGTGGCGCCCATCGCTTTGGTGGCCGCCTTGCGCGAAACCTCGATCCTGTTCGCGGTCGTGATCGGCTGGCTCGGGTTTGGCGAGGTGATGACGCGCGGCAAGGCCTTCGCAGCCCTTGTCATCGTGGCGGGTGTGATCATCACCCGCCTTTGATCAACTGATCCGTTCCACGCTGTTGTCCGGGAAAAGCTCTTGCACGATCCCGGCAAGACAAAGGTAAAGCGAGGTCACGATCAGCCCCCATTGCACCAATGCCGGTTCCTGAAAGTCGGTATAGGCCGACGCAAAGGCAAAAACCAGCCAACCGACGGCCGTGGAAAGGTTCAGCCAATGCCAGCGTTTGGTGCGCGTCGGGTGGATGAATTTCAGGTTCAGGAACATGGTCACCGTCAAGGTCACCACGATGATCAACACGACCCAGGTTGGCGGCTTGGTCGCAAACAGGACCAGCACAACCATGTTCCAGCAGGCCGGAAAGCCGGAAAAGCTTTTGTCCTTGGTCTTCATCCGTGTGTCGGAAAAATAGACGACCGAGCCATAGCAGATCACGATGATCGCAAGCCATCCCGTCCACCCATCCAGCAGACCGGATTTGAACAAAGCGAAGGCCGGAATGAAGACATAGGTCAGATAATCCACGATCAGGTCCATCAGGACCCCGTCGTACAGTGGCCAGTTCGTCACCGTGTCATAGCGCCGCGCCAAGGGCCCATCCACGCCGTCGACAATCAGCGCCACGACCAGCCACAGGAACATCAGGCTCCAATTCGCATCTACGGCGGCCAGCATGGCGAACATCGACAGCACAGCGCCGCTGGCAGTCAGCAGGTGGACGGCAAGGGCTTTGAACCGGATATCCATTTGCGTTTGATGGCGGAAAAAAGCGCGCCGCGCAAGCCAAAGGGCTGGCTTTGCAGGTCCAAGGCCTCAGGCCCGGGGATGGGCCGCGTCATAGACCTGCATCAGTCGCGCGGTATCGACCGCCGTATAGGCCTGCGTCGTCGACAACGAGGCGTGGCCGAGCAGCTCCTGAATGGCGCGCAGATCGCCACCCGCCGACAAAAGGTGGGTGGCAAAGCTGTGGCGCATGGCATGGGGCGTGGCCGTGGCGGGCAGGCCAAGCTGCATCCTGGCTTTTTCCATCACCAAAGCAATCAAGCGCGGGTTCAAAGGCCCGCCCCTGACCCCGCGAAACAAGGGTGCGCTGCGGCTCAGATCATGCGGGCACAGCCGGACATAATCGGCCACCGCGTCGCGCGCGGCTGGCAGAACCGGCACCAGCCGTTCCTTGCCGCCTTTGCCCCGGATGCGCAAAACATCCGGCATCGGACGGGCGGCACCGGTCAGACCCAAAGCCTCGGATATCCGCAAACCGCAGCCGTAAAGCAGCGTGATCACCGCCATGTCCCGTGCCGCGACCCAATCCTCGGCCCCCTGATCGCCGACCTGGGCGATCATGTCCCGCGCTGCATCCTCGCTCAGCGGGCGTGGCAATTTGCGGCGAAACTTCGGTCCGCGTGCCGACAGCGTGGTCGAGGCATCGAACCCCTCCCGCTCGGCCAGCCAGCCGGTAAAGCTTTTGACCGCCGAAAGCGCCCGTGCCAGGGTTCTTGCCGAAACACCCCGCGCCCGCTCGGACGCCATCCAGGCCCGCAGGTCGGTTTGCGGCAATGCGATCAAAACCGAAACCCCCTCCATCTGCCCGCGGTGCCGGGCCAGAAAGCCCAGAAACCCCGCGACATCGGTGGAGTAGGCTTTGACCGTATTGGCCGCCGCCCCATCCAGCGCGCGCAGATGATCCAGCCAGCGCACCATGGCATCGCGCAATGCAGGCGAGATCAGAAGGTTGGTCGCGCCCGCGCCGTTCACGACAACCAGCGGCGCATCGTCCTTTCGAACACGCCCCCGAAAAAGGCCAGAAGATCGGTGCCGTGATTGGGCTTGAACTGATGCGGGTCCTCGGCCCCCAGACACAGCATCCCGGGCAGCCGTCCCTTGCCAAAGTCCAGCTTCATCAGCGCCTCGGACCGGATCCATCCGGCCTTGTCGCCGTAAACCGCGTCCGAACTGGGCTGAACCTGGCGCAGCACAACCGCGCGCAAAGGCACATTGCGGCCGCCCGAGAGGTATTCGCCGATGAACCCGGTTTCGGCGACATACAGAACATCGCCCAGCTTGCGCAGCGCCGCCTCGGTCTCGCCC
>JAYSWK010000601.1:0-6991 GCA_043718085.1 Rhodobacterales bacterium | reverse complement strand
CGAAGCGGCCAATGGCCCGATCACCTTTGGTGGCGACGAGATCCTGCGTCGCAAGGGGGCGGTCATCGTGCCCGACATGTATGCCAATGCCGGCGGCGTCACGGTCAGCTATTTCGAATGGGTCAAGAACCTCAGCCACATCCGTTTCGGCCGCATGCAGCGCCGTCAGGAAGAGGGGCGGCACGAGCTATTGGTCCAGGAACTGGAGCGGCTGTCGTCGAATGCCGGTTTGGGCTGGTCGCTGTCGCCGGATTTCAAGACCAAGTATCTGCGCGGGGCGGGCGAGCTGGAACTGGTGCGCTCGGGCCTGGATGACACGATGCGCGCGGCCTACAATGCCATGCGCGAGGTCTGGCACGGGCGTCAGGATGTCGAAGACCTGCGCGTCGCGGCCTATATCGTGTCGATCAGTCGGATTGCGGCCGCCTATCAGTCCAAGGGCCTGTAACCGCTGCGCCAGGGCTTTGGGCGAGGCGCGCTTCCGCTGTCACCCATAGCCCTGGCCGGGCGCGCTGCCGCGCCGCGTCGGAAGTCGGGGCATGGGCGTCATTCCATCCCGGCCCCGCCCGATCCCACGCCCGAATCGGAGTTTGCAAACGGTTGAGGCTGCGCCAAAGTCCCTTGCGGCTTCGGCGTTTCCATGGCCCGAAAATGGCGGCCGCGCGCCGGGCGTGACGGTGTTCGGGGCCAGGTTTGTTCCCGGGGCGAAACAATCCTGTCCGAAACGTGCTGACCTCAACAAAAAAGGGGCGCCTGGCGGCAATTGCGGCAGTTCGGCCCTTAGCCAACCAAATTTTTGACATCATTCGGGCCATTCTTCGTCCCGGGCAAGTCAAGCGTTTGATGCTTGGCGCCCTTGATCGCGAAGAGGTAGAATAATGTCGTGTCTGCGTATCCTGGCGTGCTTGCGTCGGTTTGGTCGGTCCAATGACGGCGCGGCGACGGTTGAGGCCGTTCTTTGGGTTCCGGTCTTTCTGCTGCTTTTCGGCATGGTGACGGACACATCCTCGGTCTTTGGCCGACAGGCCGAAATCCTGCGCATCGTGCAGGATACAAATCGCAGCCTGGCGGTCGGCGCCTTTACGACCATTCAGCAGGCCAAGGATTATGTGACCCAGAAGATCGCGATCTATTCCCCCAACACCACCGTCAATGTCACCATCGCAGGCGGGATCATTTCGACCTCGGTCACGGTTCCGGCCGCGGACCTGACATCGACCGGGCTTTTTGACGCAATCAACACCATGATCATCACGGTCGGTGCCTCGCAAATGTCGGAGATCGGATGATGAACCTGCAACGCATCTTCAAGTTTCTGCGCCGCGAACAGGGTGGCACGACCCTTTTCGGCTTTTTCATGTTTTCCACCGGGCTTTTGATGAGCAGCTATGCCATTGACGTGGGCAAGCTTGAACAGCAACGCACCCTTTTGCAGGCCACGGCCGATTCCGCGGCCCATGACGCCCTGGTCAAGCGCGAATTGCGGCCCGCGAACGAAGCCATCCAGGCCGCCTTGACCAGCGCCACGACCAATATGGCGCGCGAGGATTTCGGCACGGTTCTGAAAGCGGCGGATGTGACCTTCGGCACCTGGGACAGGACCAAACGCAAATTCACGGCGAACCCCACATCCCGCAGCGCCGTTCGCGTCCTGTTGCGCCGCTCCGCGGCCACTAGCAATCCGATCGGCACTTACCTCATGAAACTGGTGGGCATCACCCATTGGGATGTGGTGGTCAGCTCGACCTTCGCGACCTATAACCCGGTGTGCCTGCGCGAAGGTTTCGTGGCCGAAGGCGTGGTCGACATCCAGTCGAACAACAGCTATCTGCGGAAATTCTGCATCCATTCCAACTCTTATGTGAAGCTCAGCTCGAACAACTATTTCGAACCGGGCACGGTTGTGTCGATGCCGGATCTGTCCTTGCTGCAACTGCCCGCCTCGGGGTTCAGCTCCAATGACGGCCTGGCCGAGGCTCTGCGCGAAGGGTCGATGAACATTCGCGTGCTGCGGCGCACGTCGCAAATCATTGCCGGCGTCCAGAACCCGACCTCGACCTATTACCCAAGCTTTCTGACCAGTTCGACCCCGGTCAACCTGAGCATCAACCGGATCGACGCGACCAATCTTCCGTCGGGTCGGATCATCAACTGGAACTGCAACTCCGGCCCGGGCGGCACGATCAAGACCGGCACCGTGGTCAGCAATGTTGTGATCATCGCCAATTGCGATGTGACGCTGGGCAATGGCACGGCGATGGAAAATTCCATTCTGATCACCACCTCGACCGCGCGCACGTCAATCAATTCGCCGAACGGTTTCCGGTTGGGTATCGACGACGGATGCGCGCCCGGTGGCGGCGGGCGGATTGTCTCGATGGGCGGGATGCATTTTGCCTCCGGTCTGGAGATCCACGGCAGCCAGCTACTGAGCATGGGCGATGTTGATTTCGCCGCCCAGGCCGACGGGATCGAAGGCGCCTCGATCGTCTCGAACGGCCGGATCGACGGAACATCGAACATGACGATGGCATCTTGCGGCGGCGGCATGGACGAGTTTACGGCCGACTATTTCCAACTGGTGAACTGACCGCCCCAAGGGGGCGTCACGCGCGCAAGTCCGATTGACCGGGCTTGCGCGACAAATTTTGTCGCAATCGTTGCAGTTCGCGGCGATCATCTGTTGAATAACCCTGCAAAACCCGCGACTTTGGTGTCGGCAGAAGGGGTCAGCAGATGCGCTATTCCGGATTAAAGGTCATCACCGAAGGGCTTTTTGGCAACAAGGGCTGGACCCGCGCCTGGCGCGACCCCGAACCGCAAGCCGAATATGACGCGGTGATCATAGGCGGTGGCGGCCACGGTCTGGCCACGGCCTATTATCTGGCGCGCAACCACGGGCTGACCCGGATTGCCGTGCTGGAGAAAGGCTATCTCGGCGGCGGCAATGTGGGGCGCAACACCACCATCGTGCGGGCCAATTACTTCATCCCTGGCAACAGCGAGTTTTACAGCCATTCGCTGAAGCTGTGGGAGGGGCTGGAGGGCGAGTTGAACTACAACGTCATGCATTCGCAGCGCGGCCAGGTGGTTTTGTTCCATTCCGACGGTCAGCGCGACGCCCAGATCCGCCGCGCCAATGCCATCGTCAACCAGGGCGATGATGCCGAGATCCTGAGCGTCGAGCAACTGAAGGCCGAATTTCCCTATCTGGATTACGAACAGACCCGCTTTCCGATCTATGGCGGCATGATGCAGCGCCGGGCGGGCACGGCGCGCCATGACGCGGTGGCCTGGGGCTATGCGCGCGGGGCCGATGCCCGCGGTGTCGATCTGATCCAGAATTGCGAAGTGACGGGAATTGATATCGAAAACGGCGTGGTCAAAGGCGTGCAAACCACGCGCGGCCCGATCCGGGCCGGGAAGGTCGGGCTGTGTGCGGCGGGCCGTTCGGGACAGGTGGCGGCTTTGGCGGGGTTGCGCCTGCCCATCGAAAGCCATGTCTTGCAGGCCTTTGTGACCGAGGGGCTGAAGCCGGTGATCGACGCGGTGATCAGCTTTGGCATGGGGCACTTTTACATCAGCCAGTCCGACAAGGGCGGTCTGGTCTTTGGCGGCGACATCGACATGTATGCCAGCTACGCCGCGCGGGGCAATCTGCCGATGGTCGAACATGTGATGGAGGCGGGCATGACGCTGATGCCGATGATCGGCCGCGCCCGCGTGCTGCGGTCCTGGGGCGGCATCATGGACATGACGCCCGATGGCTCGCCCATCATCGACCGCACCCCGGTCGAGGGGCTGTATCTGGATGCTGGCTGGAACTACGGCGGCTTCAAGGCCACACCGGCGTCGGGGTGGTGCATGGCCCATCTGATGGCCACCAATGAAAGCCACGAGGTCGCCCGCCGCTTCCGCCTGGACCGCTTCCGCACCGGCCATATCCTCGACGAGGAAGGCACCGGCAGCCAGCACAACCTGCATTGAGGGAAACCATGCGCTTTTGCCAGACCTTCGCACTGCCTGATCCGTCGGACGCCTCCGGCGGGAGTATTTGGCAAAGGTCAAGGGACACAGGTTTTGACCTTTTGGAAATACTCCGGGGTGAGGCCATGGGCCGAGGGGCAGCGCCCCTTTCCCTTGGCCGCACGACTTGCACAAAGGGAACAACATGCGCCTGAACTGCCCCCTTTGTGGCCCCCGCGACCGGAGAGAATTCTACTATTCCGGCTCTGACGATCTTTTGAACCGCCCGGCAGCGGATGCGCCGGTCGAGGCGTGGGATGACATGCTGCATCTGCGCGCCAACCCGGCCGGGGAGACCCGCGATCTGTGGTATCACGAGACGGGCTGCGGATCATGGCTTTTGGTCACACGCAATACGGTCACGCATGCGATCATTGCGACCGAACGTGTCGCCGCGCGGAAAGGCGGTGCCAAATGAGGTTGCCGGACAAGGGTCTGATCGACCGCACCCGCCCCGTGGCGTTCAAATTCGACGGGACAAGCTATCTGGGCTTTGCGGGCGACACTTTGGCCTCGGCCCTTCTGGCCAATGGCATTCGCCTGATGGGCCGCAGTTTCAAATACCACCGCCCGCGCGGCGTGCTGACGGCGGGGTCCGAAGAGCCGAATGCGCTGGTCGAGGTGCTGGAAGCGGGCCAGCAGACCCCCAACACCCGCGCCACGGTGCAAGAGGTTTTTGACGGGATTTCGGTGCGCAGCCAGAACCGCTGGCCAAGCCTGCGCTGGGATCTGCTGAGCCTCAACGATCTGGCCGCGCCCTTTCTGGGGGCGGGTTTCTACTACAAGACCTTCATGTGGCCCCGCGCCTTTTGGGAGCGGATCTATGAACCCCTGATCCGCCGCGCCGCCGGTCTGGGCAATTTGCTGCCCAAACATGACGAGGCGCCTTACGAAAAGGCCTTTGCCTTCTGTGACGTGCTGGTGGTGGGATCGGGACCTGCCGGCCTGATGGCCGCGCTGACGGCGGCGCGGGCGGGCAAGCAGGTCATCCTGGCCGAGGAAAGCCATGCCATGGGCGGGCGGCTTTTGGCGGATGACGGGTTGATCGACGGCGCCCCGGCGGTGGATTGGGTCAGCGCCACTTTGGCCGAACTGACCCGGCTTGGCGTGCGGCTGATGCCGCGCACCACGGTGGTCGGGGCCTATGACCAGGGCACCTATGGCGCGTTGGAGCGGGTGGGGCTGCATGTCCCCCCCCAGGCCGATCTGCCGCGCGAGTGTTTCTGGCGCATCGTGGCGGGTCAGGCCGTGATGGCCACCGGCGCGTTGGAACGTCCCATCGCATTTCGCAACAATGACCGGCCCGGCATCATGCTGGCCGGGGCTGTGCAAACCTACCTGAACCGCTATGGCGTGGTGCCGGGCAGCCGGGTGACCTTGTTTGCCAATAACGACAATGCGCGCTTGGCGGCGCGGCAGTTGATGGCTTTGGGCGTCAAGGTCGCGGCCATTCTGGACAGCCGTGCCGATGCTTCGGCGATCGAGGATTGCCCGGTTTACCTGTCGGCCGCCGTGACGGATACCCAAGGCCGCCATGGGCTGACCCATATTTCGGGCAGCCATGCCGGGGGCAGTTTTCAGATCGAGACGGATCTGCTGATGGTGTCGGGCGGCTGGAACCCTTTGTTGAACCTGGCCTGTCATCAGAATGGCCGACCCGTCTGGCGCGACGATATTGCGGCTTTTGTCCCCAAACCCGACATGATCCCCGGTCTTGTGGCCGTGGGGGCGGCCAATGGCACCTTTTCAACCGCCGCCTGTCTGGCCGAGGGGCAGGCCGCCCTGGGCGGGGTCGGGGCCTTGCCCCAGGCCGAGGATGCGCCTTACCATCTGCAACCCCTGTGGGCCGTGCCGGGCGAAGGGCGGGCCTGGCTCGACTTTGCCAATGATGTCACGGTCAAGGATGTGAAGCAGTCCGCGCAAGAGGGCTATGCCGCGGTCGAGCATATGAAGCGCTATACCACGCAGGGCATGGCGCCCGATCAGGGCAAGAACTCGAACATCGGGGCTTTGGCTGTGCTGGCCGATGCCACGGGGCGCGGGATCGCGCAGGTCGGCACCACCACCTACCGCCCGCCCTATGTGCCTGTTTCCATTGCCGCTTTGGGGGCCGGGGGGCGGGCCGAGGGCTTTGCGCCGCAACGCTTTCTGACCTCGGATCAGGCCAGCCGCGACCGGGGCGCGCCGATGATCGAGGCGGGGCTGTGGTATCGACCGTCCTATTTCCCCAAGCCCGGCGAGGCCAGCTGGCGGGAAAGCTGCGACCGCGAGGTCATCATGGTGCGCACCAAGGTCGGCGTGGCCGATGTCTCGACCCTGGGCAAGATCGACCTGCAGGGTCGCGATGTCGGGCGGTTTCTGGATCTGATCTATACCGGCACGTTCAGCACGCTGGCGATCGGAAAGGTGCGCTATGGGCTGATGCTGCGTGAAGACGGCTATGTCATGGATGACGGCACCACGGCGCGCTTGGGCGAGAACCATTATCTGATGACGACGACCACGGCGGCGGCGGGGCATGTGATGCGCCATCTGGATTTCGTGCATCAGGCCTATTGCCCGGATTACGATCTGCGCTTCATCTCGGTCACCGAGGCTTGGGCGCAGTTTGCCGTGGCCGGACCAAAGGCGCGGCAGCTGTTGAATTCCCTGCTGGATCAACCGCTTGGCGCCTTTCCCTTCATGTCCTGCGACGAGGTCAAGATCGAGGGGGTCACGGCGCGGCTGTACCGCATCTCGTTCTCGGGTGAGGAGGGGTATGAGATCGCCGTCCCCACGGCTTACGGCGAAAGCCTGTTTCGCGATCTGGTGGCGCGGGCCGAAACCATGGGTGGCGGGCCCTACGGGATGGAGGCGCTGAATGTGCTGCGCATCGAAAAGGGACTGATCACCCATGCCGAGATCCACGGCCGCACCACGGCCTTTGACATTGGCGCGCAAAAGATGGTCAGCGCCAAAAAGGATT
>JAYSWK010000061.1:0-2370 GCA_043718085.1 Rhodobacterales bacterium | reverse complement strand
CGATGGCTTCGGCGGCCCTTGGTGGGGATGTCGAAGTGCCAACAATTGACGGCGGCCGCAGTCTGATGAAAGTGCCCGCGGGCAGCCAGACCGGCAAGTAGATGCGACTGCGCGGCAAAGGCATGCCCGCCCTTCGCGGTGGTGCTCACGGCGATATGCTGATCGAGATCGCGGTTGAAACTCCGATCAACCTGACTTCGCGCCAAAGGGAACTGCTGCGGGAGTTCGAGAAACTAAGCGAAAACAACAATCCTGAGGGCACATCCTTCTTTACGAAGGTCCGCGGATTCTGGGATGGGATGACAAAGTGACAGTCGGGCCTGCGCCCAATGCCGATCTGAAATCCCGCATCCGCGATCAGGCCTTGGCCGAGGGTTTTACCGCCCTCGGTTTTACTGTTCCTGAGGCCATACCAGAAGCTGCCGCCCGCTTGGCTGACTATGTAAGCGACGGGCGCCATGGCCAGATGGCTTGGATGGAAGATCGCATGGAATGGCGCGGCAGCCCAGCGGCACTGTGGCCCGAGGCGCGATCGGTTATCATGCTGGCAGAAGCTTACACGCCTGACACCGATCCTTTGGCAGTGCTGACTCAGAAGGATCGCGCGGCGATCAGCGTCTATGCTCAGGGCAAAGACTACCACGATCTGGTGAAGAAACGCCTGAAACGTCTGGGGCGCTGGCTGATCGACGAGGCCGGAGGCGAAATAAAGGTCTTCGTCGATACCGCCCCGGTCATGGAAAAACCACTGGCCGAAGCGGCTGGCTTGGGCTGGCAAGGCAAGCATACCAATCTTTTGTCGCGCGACTTGGGCAGTTGGTTCTTTCTGGGTGCAATCTTCACCACTCTGGAAATCCCCGCCGATACGCCCGAGGTCAGCCATTGCGGCACATGCACGGCCTGCCTTGACATCTGCCCGACGGCGGCGTTTCCGGCACCTTACCAGTTGGACGCACGGCGCTGCATTTCTTATCTGACCATCGAGCATAAAGGCCCGGTGGATAAGGAACTGCGCCCGCTGCTTGGTAACCGCATCTACGGTTGCGATGATTGTCTGGCCGTCTGCCCCTGGAACAAATTCGCGCAAACCGCGCATGAGGCGGGATATGCCAGCCGCTTTGCCGAGGCGCCGCGTCTGGCTGAGCTGGCCCAACTGGATGACGCCTCGTTCCGGGCGATGTTTTCGGGCAGCCCTGTCAAACGCATCGGCCGTGACCGTTTCGTGCGGAACGTGCTATACGCCATCGGAAATGCGGGTGACGCCTCGCTTTTGGCCGTAACAGAGCCGCTTTTACGCGACTCTGATTCCACTGTTGCAGATGCTGCCCGCTGGGCCGTTGCGCGCATGACGGGGCAGGTCTAACCTTTCGCTGACTTTCAGGGAGAGGCGGCATGGCAGACAGACTCAAGGGCAAGGTGGCAATCATTTCCGGCGGTGCCGGGGGGTGCGGGGCGGCGGCCGTCAGGCTTTTTGCAGCGGAAGGCGCGGCAGTCGGGATCATCGACCGTGATGTGGCGCGCGGCGAGGCGCTCGCGGCAGACCTCAACGCAAAAGGCCATCGTGCGCATTTCGCCCCTTGCAATGTCGCCGTGGCGGCTGAGGTCAAGGCGGCGGTGGCCTCGGTCGTGGCGGCCCTCGGCCCGGTGACGGTACTGTTCAATCACGCGGGCACCATCGTCATCAAGCCGTTCCTTGAAACCGAGGAAGAAGATTGGGACTTTCTTTTCGACGTGAACGTGAAGTCGATGTACCTTATGACCCGCGCCGTGTTGCCGCATATGCTTGCGGCTGGCGGCGGCGCCATCGTCTGCACGTCGTCCATTTCTGCCGTATACGCAACACCGATGGAGGTGCTTTACGACGCCACCAAAGGCGCGTGCCACATGTTTTCCCGCGCCATCGCCGTAGAATTTCGCGACCGGAGTATCCGCTGCAACGCCATCTGCCCCGGTTTCATCGAGACCCCGCATGGCCTGCGCGAGGTCAGGGAGCTGAACGCATTGGGGGTCGATGTGTCTGAGGCGGCGATCAAAGCCGCGCAGGGGCGGTTGGGGCGACCCGAAGATATCGCCCGCGCGGCGCTTTATCTGGCGTCGGATGATGCTGAATTCATCACCGGCACCCACCTGTTCGTCGACAACGGCTTCAGCGCCGTTTGAGATTCATCGGCGGCTTAAGGCCTGAGTCGCCCCGAAGGCGAACAGGGACTTTGATTTGTTACCGATTCGGCTGCATGCTGGGCGGGCCTGAATGGGGGCAGACCAAACCGGGGGAGGAAAGAATGAGCCGACACCAGGTCGATCATCGCGCCGCACCAGAGGCTGGCCGTCTGAAACACTACTACCGGCTGGAAAAGCAAAGCGGCGCCG
>JAYSWK010000007.1:0-2578 GCA_043718085.1 Rhodobacterales bacterium | reverse complement strand
GTATAGCGCAGAACGCCGTCCAGCTTGCCACGCAGGCGCGGCATCACGACGCCCAGATCGCTGATCTGGATATTTGCCTCCATTGTGCTGGCGGTGGCGCTGACCTGACCCGTGGCTTGCAACGTCCCAAACTTCAGCACCATATCGGCCTGACGGATCAGGGCCGCGCCATCCTGCATCTGCAGGTCGAGCCTGATCTGCGAGGTGGCGTGCAGCAGGCGGTCAATCTGGATCTGGCCCATGGCAAGATCAGTTCCGGTTCCGTCAAACGTGGCCGAAACAGTCTCGAAAGGCCCGGTCAGAGCCACATTGCCGCCCAGCGCACCTGCAAAGTTCGGCCCCAGGATGGAAAGGTCATTCAGGCCCAGTTTGCCCGCCAGGTCCATACCGGCCGAGGTGATCCTGCCCGACAGACTTGTGGACATGCGGCTGGACGCCAATGCCAGATCGCGCAGATGCACCCCGTCCGTGTTGCGGACCAGGGAAAGGCCGATCGTGCCGCCGTCCACCAGGGCATTGTCCACCAGGGAAATTCCTGACGACAGGTGCTGAACCGCCAGGCTGCCCGTCACATCGGCCTGCCCGGTCAGCAAGGTGCCGCTGCCAGAAAGGTCGAAACTGGCAGCGCCTTTCAGGGGGCGCCCGGCCAAAGTGGAAAGCCGTGACAGGTCGTCAAGATGACCCTTGGCCGTGCCGGTCAGGGCAAGACCTTTGAACACATCGCCAAGCTGGCCCGTCGTGGTCACATCAAAGCCCGGGCCATGCAGGGACAGATCGCTGATCGACAGCGGCGCACCGCCATGCCATTCGGCTTGCGCCTGGCCCGAAAGCGCGGTGCCCAGCAGATCGGCAAGCCCCTTGTCGACCATGCGCAAGCCCTGGCCCGCAAAGTCGAAAATGCCGGAAAACCGGGCCTGACCTGCCAGCTTTGCAATCTTGCCATGACCCGTCAGGCGCAGGGTTTGCGCCGTAAAGGCCGCATGATCCAGGCCCTGCAACTCTGCCAGGCCCTGCCACTCCTCCCCGGCGGCGCGGTCGTAGTTCAGCCTTAAAGTGCCGGAATAGAGCCTGGTTTCGCGCGCCGTGCCCAACGGAAGGACCACAGATCCCTTGGGCAGGCCAAGCGTTCCGGCAAGCGAGAAAAGTTCGGGTGCCATGTCGGGGTCAAGGCGCAGGGTCCCCGACAGGTCCAGCGCCTGGGTATCCAGGCGAAAGTCCGTCAGGTCAAAGCCGCCTTCGGGCAGGCGGCGTCCCTGGGCATGCAGGGCGACATCGGGACCGAAGAAGGTGGCGTATCGGGGCAGGAAAACCGGGGTCGGATCGCCGGTCAGATCCGCCGTAAAGCCGGGACCGGTGTTGTCGCTTGTCATGACCACCTTGCCGGCAAGCCTTGTGACGCCATCTGTCGTCAGGCTGACGTTCGCGGCAAAATCGCCCACCGGCCCGTTGCCTTGCACCGCAAGTTCCGCCGATGGGACGCCCGGCACGCCAAGCAGCGAAACAGCCACCCCGCCCGCCCCTTCCCTGGCCATCAAGGACAAGTCCAGCTGCCCGTTTGCCCGCTGATAGGCGGCGGAAAGGTGGAACTGTCCCTTGGGCCCCGCGTCGGTGCGGGTCAGATCAAATTCGGCAGCCCCCTCGCCCCCCGCCAGCTGCACCGAGGCCGCAAACCGCCCCTCGACGCTTTGCCCCAGGACGCTGGGTCCAAGGGCGATGTGTCGGGCTGCAATTGTCGTGATATCGATCGAAACCGGCAAATCGGGCAGGCTGAAGCTGCCCGCCTCGATCTTGGCCCCATCGGTGTTGACGGGCAGGCGGTCCAGAAGAATGTCCCCGGCCGAGAATTCACCGATCACGACCTGGCCGGACAACAGGGCAGACCGGCTCCAATCCAGTTTGACGTCCCGGACCGTCAGCCAGATGCCCTGATCATCGGCAATTGTCATCCGGGCCATGGTCGCGGTCGAGGACAGGGCCCCGGAAAAGCCGGAAATCGTCACTGTTCGGCCTGCCGAGGACAGGTTGTCCTCCAAAAACCGGGTCAGGAAATCCTTGTCGCTTTCCTGGGCCCAGCCTGCCATCGGCAAAAGGCACAGGCCCATGATCCACGGCGCGCGCATCAGAACGACTGCCCCAGGCCGACATAGACCTGCAAGCCGTGGCCTTCGCCATGCACCGGCAGCGCCAGATCCAGCCGAACCGGCCCGATCCCGGTGGCATAGCGCACGCCCAGACCCGCGCCCGCCTGCCAATCGCCCTGCGCGCCGCTGCCGACCAGACCCGCATCCATGAACCCGACCAGTCCGAATTTGTCGGTCAGCCTGACCCGCGCCTCAAGCGAGCCCGCCAGAAAGCGGTTGCCGCCCAGCGTGACCGGCGTGCCGCCATCATCCACCGTGACGCCCAGCGATTGATAGGGCAGGCCACGCACCGTGCCGCCGCCGCCCGAAAAGAACAGATCATCCCGTGGCGTGTCCAATAGCGCGGCCCCCAGAACCGCCCCGCCCTGCAGACGCGCCGCCAATACCACGCGATTTGCCGTGCCCAGAGCCTTGTATCCCCGCGCGTCAAAGGTCAG
>JAYSWK010000600.1:0-6992 GCA_043718085.1 Rhodobacterales bacterium | reverse complement strand
GTCTCCAGCATGTCGAAACCACGGGCCAATCGCGGCTCAAGCACGGACAGGCGGGGGAAGAAGTGGACATCCTCGATCGTGTGATGGCCGTGCAGATCATGCAGAAAATGGTTGCCGATCCGGGCAAGGGTGGCGGCATAGTCCTGCGGGTCCAGCCGACGATCCAGCAAGGCCTGCGTGTCACGGTCCATGCGCGCGGTCAAATTGCGGAAGTTCAGGTGCCGATCCAGCCAAAAGGCAACTAAAGCGGTTCAGGTTTCGATGGAATCGGAAATCGCTGCCTCTCGTATCACTCGAACGCGTTTTCCGATGTTCTTGTTTCCGTCAAAACCTAAACCGCTCTAGACCGTCAAAATTGGCATGTCCGGTCCATGAGGAACGGGGGAACAGCGGCAAAAGCAGGCGCAATGCCTCGGGCAGGCCTTGGCAGGCGGACGGGGAAAGGTCGGTCATGGCGTGCTTTCAGGAGCGGATGTCGGACGGTCGGACATCCTGCGTCAGGGCAGGTCGCGGTCTATCGGTTTTGGGGCATTGGCGTTGCGCCCGCAAGGCGGCGATTGCCCTGACAAGGGCTTTCAACATGGCAGGCGAATGCAACGGAGGGCAATCCGCATCAAAGTGGGACACGATCGTGTGGCCTTCAGCTCAAGCCCGATAGCCGAACTAAAGCGGGATGAGTTTGCATGGAATCGAAAAACGCTGCCTGTCGCATTCGCTCGAACGCGCATTTCGATGAGTTTGTTTCCATGAAACCTTATCCCGCTCTGGTCCCATCACCGGAAAAGACCGGGCAAGAAAAAACCCCGTGCAGGTGGCACGGGGTTCTTGCAATATCGGGGTGACCGCCTGGATCAGGCCGAGGCGGGCAGGGCGGCCTTGGCTTGGGCTGCGATGGCGTTGAACGCCTCGGGCTCGTGCACGGCCAGATCGGCCAGCACCTTGCGGTCGACGGTGATGCCGGCCAGCGCCAGCCCGTTGATCAGGCGCGAATAGGTGAAGGCCGGATCATACAGACGCACGGCGGCGTTGATGCGGGCGATCCAGAGCGCGCGGAAGTTGCGCTTGCGGGCCTTGCGGTCGCGGGTCGCATATTGCTGGGCCTTGTCGACGGCCTGCGTGGCTGTCTTGAAGTTGGTCGAGCGGGCGGCGTAATAGCCAGCCGCTTTCTTGATCACCTTGCGGTGGCGGGCGTGGGTGACAACGCCGGATTTGACGCGGGACATGTGTGGCTCTCCTTACCGGTCGTAGGGCATGTATTTCTTGACGATCTTCGCATCGGACGGGTTCAGGAGCATGGTCCCTGAAGCGTCGCGAATGAATTTCGTCGAGCGTTTGATCATGCCGTGGCGCTTGCCGGCGACGCCGGCCTTCACACGACCGGAGGCTGTGAAGCTGAAACGCTTCTTGGCCGCCGATTTGGTCTTCATCTTGGGCATTTCGATCTCCGTCGTTGCAGGTGCTGCTTGGCATGCCACTTGAGCCAGCCGCACGGGGTATTCCGAAGGCGTCCCTATAGGGGGGGACCGCCGGCGATGCAAGGGGTCAGTTGATATAGCGCCCGATCACCCGGAAGAAGACATCCGGTATTTCGGTAAAGCTGTATCCACCGGCGTGATTGGTCAGGGCCATGGTCACCAGAACGCCGCCGGTAAACACCGCAATCGCGCCTGAGCGGGGCACCCGACCCTCGACCCAGGCTGACAGTAGCGACGGAATGGACAGTGCGAATATGACGATGCCGATGACCAAGAAAAGATCAGAATCCATGATCGAACCTTTCACCCCACAGGGGGTGATTATTCAGGATCTACCTTGGAAATCAACCTCTCATCGCAGGGCGCCACACGAAGAATGTTGGTTGTGCCCTTTACGTTGAAGGGCACGCCTGCGGTCAGCACGATCATATCCTCGACCCCGGCAAAACCGTCACGGCGCGCGACGTGGACGGCGGCAAGAACCGCGCCCTTGAAACGTTCCTGCGGTTCGCAGATCGCGTTGTGCAGCCCCCAGGTCAGCGCCATGCGCCGCGCTGTGGACATCAGCGGCGTCAGCGCGATGATCGGCACGCGCGGGCGTTCGCGGGCGACCAATGAGGCCGTGGTGCCGGTCTGGCTGAAGCAGGCGATGGCCTTGATATTGGTGGCCTCGGCAATTTCGCGGGCGGCGGCGACGATGCCGTCGCCGATGGTTGCGCGCTGGATCACGCGCGAGGCTTCGATGACCTGACGGTATGTCGGGTCTTTTTCGACCGAGATGGCGACGTTGTTCATCGTCGTGACGGCTTCGACCGGATATTTGCCTGCGGCCGATTCGGCAGAAAGCATGATCGCGTCGGCCCCTTCGTAGATGGCGGTGGCGACGTCAGACACCTCGGCCCGTGTCGGAACCGGAGATTCGATCATGGATTCAAGCATTTGCGTGGCCACGATCACCGGTTTGGCGGCCGAGCGCGCCCCGCGGATCAGGCGTTTCTGGATGGGCGGCACGGTATAGACCGGAAGTTCGACCCCCAGATCGCCCCGCGCCACCATGATGCCGTCCGAGACTTGCAAGATGGCGTCATAGGCTTTCACGGCGGCGGGTTTTTCGATCTTGGACAGGATCGCGGCACGGCCACGGGCCAGGGCGCGCGCCTCGATCACGTCTTCGGGACGCTGCACGAAGGACAGGGCCAGCCAGTCCACCCCCATTTCGCAGGCAAATTCCAGATCGACCCGGTCCTTTTGCGACAAGGCGGCAAGGGGCAGCACGACATCGGGCACGTTCACGCCCTTGCGGTTGGAAATGGTGCCGCCGACTGTCACGGTACAATTGGCGAAATCCTTGCCGCAATCCTCGACCTTGAGGCGGATCTTGCCGTCATTGACCAAAAGCGAGGCGCCCGGTTCCAGGGCGGCAAAAATCTCGGGGTGCGGGAGTTGCACGCGGGTTGCATCGCCCGGAGCCGACGACAGGTCCATGCGGAAATTCGCACCCTCGACCAGATCTTCGCCATTTGGGTTGGCAAAGGTGCCGACGCGCAGTTTGGGGCCCTGAAGATCGGCCAGAATCGCGATGGGGCGGTCTGTATCGGCCTCGACCTGGCGGATGATCGTGTGGCGGGCCCGGATCTCGTCATGGCTGCCATGGCTCATGTTCAGGCGGAACACATCGGCCCCGGCGTCAAACAGGGCGCGGATGGTGGCGTAGTCGCTGGAAGCCGGGCCAAGGGTGGCCACGATCTTTACGTTCCGAAGGCGTCTCATGCCTTGTTCCTTTACATCGCATTTGGGTTGCGGCGGGTCGCGGGCCTTATGGCGCAATTGATCAAGGGGGGCAACGGCAGCTTTGGCCCCAGGACTGTTTGCGCGAACATTTGGCAAGGCATTGGGGGTAGATGCCTAAAAATCGGTCACTTTGCGAAAAATGTCGCGGGGAGGGGCCATGTCGCGATTCCCATTGGCTGGACCCCGGGTTATGCCAAGACAAAGCGTGAGGCCGATATGAGTGCATTTCACATCATGGGCGAGGACAGGCCGGGGCGCTGGCTGGTCACATGCGACCATGCCAGCAACCGGGTGCCGCCGGATGTCTGCGGCGGTGATCTGGGCCTGCCGCCCGAGGATATGGGGCGGCATATCGCCTGGGACGTGGGGGCGCGCGGTCTGGCCGAGGCTTTGGGACTGCTGTTGGACAGTCCGGTCGTCGTGTCGGATTTCAGCAGGCTGGTGATTGACCCCAACCGGGGCGAGGACGACCCGACGCTGGTGATGAAGCTTTATGACGGAACGATCATTCCGGGCAATCGGCATGTGGATCCCATTGAAGTCGAACGGCGTCTGGCCACGCTGCACCGCCCATATCACGATGCTTTGGCGCGGATAGCGGCGCGACGGGCGGATACGGCCATCGTGGCCGTGCATTCCTTTACCCCCTGCCTGCGCGGCCGCGCGCCCCGGCCCTGGCATGTGGGGGTATTGTACAGCGACGACGATGACCGCCTTTCGCGGCGCCTGATCCAGCGTTTGCAGGCCGAGGTCAACCTTTGCGTGGGCAACAATGAGCCTTATGCCGGGGCCCTGCCCGGCGATGCGATCGACCGGCACGGCCTGGCGATGGGGCGGCACAATACTTTGATCGAGTTGCGCAATGATCTGATCGCGGAGCCGGCCCAGCAAGTGGCCTGGGCGGCCCGCCTGGCGCCTGTTCTGACCGAAAGCCTGGCCAGTTTGTAGCGGTCCGGGAAACAATCCCGGACTGTCCGACAAAATGGGGCGAAATTATGGCCGAATGGCGGAAAAAGATTGACCAAGGCCATGGAATCATTTCACTTTCTGTAAGGGTTTTTTTGTGGGTGATTCATGGAATTCTTGCTTTTGTTGTTGGTTGTTCCGTTTCTGATTGGCGACCTATTTGGCGGTGACGACGCGCATGACAGTGACGGGCCGGATATCAACGGCACCGAAAACAACGATACGCTGGAGGGCACGGACCAGGACGAGGAGATCAATGCCGGCGCCGGGGATGATGGTATCCTGGCCCATGCGGGCGACGATACGGTCAAGGCCGAGGACGGCAGAGATGTCGTGCTGGGTGAAGGCGGGGATGATTCGATCTTTGGTGGTGCCGGGAACGACTATGTTGATGGTGGTTCGGGCGACGACACGATCTGGCTGGGTGACGGCGACGATGTCATTGCGCCCCGTTCTTTGAGCGAGCTGACCGACCTTGATACTGGGGCAGCGGGCGATGACCAGATCAGCGGCGGCGACGGCAATGATGTCATGGGCGATTGGCTTGGGTCTGACACGCTGACGGGTGAGCTGGGCCGCGATCTGGTCTTTACGCTGGATCGGTCGGGGACCGAGGATGCGCCGGATGTCAGTTCCGGGGGTTGGGGGATCGACACTTTGTTTGCCGATGACGGCGATACGATGTCTGGTGGTGAGAACCCAGATGAGTTTCACGTCCTTGTCGACGAAGAGGGCGACAGCGCCGTGACGATCACCGACTTTGACAGTGCGAACGAGACCATCGAACTGGATTTGACGGCCGATACCTTTGCCAATGCGGGACCGGACGATTTGCAGATCGAAACCGACCCGCAGACCGGCGATGTGACAATCTCGGTTGCCGGGCAAGTGATTGCCTTGGTGATCGATCCGGGATCGTTCGATGCATCCAATGTCGTGGTCCCGCTATGGGGGGCCGCGGCGTAAGGCGCATCGCCAAGGCGGGCGCGTTGCGCTAGGCTGGCGGCCCGAAGGAGCCCGCCCATGACAGGTATTGACCAAACCACTTGCACCGAGCTGGAAGCTGCCGCGTTCCGGGCGCTGATGGACCATCTGCTGGTCAAACGGCCGGATGTGCAGAACATCGACCTGATGAACCTGGCCGGATTTTGCCGCAACTGCCTGAGCCGCTGGTATCAGGAGGCGGCGGTGGCGCGGGGGATCGAGATGACCAAGGACGAGGCCCGGGAGGTGGTTTACGGGATGCCCTATGCCAACTGGGTGGCGCAGAACCAGACGCAGGCCGATGCGGCCAAGCAGGCCGAGTTTGCCAAGGCCATTGCGGCCAATGTCGGGGACAAGCCGCCTGTCACGGGGTGAGGCGTGCTGGTGCGGGTGGAAGATGGGCAAGCCGACACATTCGCGGGCGAATGTGCCGGCCAATTGCCCATCCTACGGGTCAGATCGCCGCTTTGCGCATTTCGTCGAGATAGATTTCCCGCAGGCGGGTGACGGTCTTGCCGGGCTTGCCAGCCCCAATCGCCACGCCGTCCAGTTCCACGACCGGCATGACGAAGGCGGAGGCGGAGGTGATGAAGGCCTCGTCGGCCTTTTGCGCCTCGGCCACGGTGAAGGGGCGTTCTTCGACCTCCATCTGCGCCTCGGCCGCGAAACGCAGAACGGCGGCGCGGGTGATGCCGTGCAGGATGTCGTTGGAAAGCTGGCGGGTGATGATGCGGCCCGCCTTGATGATATAGGCGTTGTTCGAGGTGCCCTCGGTCACCACGCCGTCCTGAACCAGCCAGGCGTCATCGACATGAGCGGCCTTGGCCATCATCTTGGCCATCGAAGGATACAAAAGCTGCGTGGTCTTGATGTCGCGGCGGCCCCAGCGGACATCGGGAACCGAGATGACCTTCCAGCCGGTGCGGGCGGCGGGATTGTCGGCCAGGCCGGGTTTGGACTGGGTGAACATCACAAGGGTCGGTTTCACATCGGGGCCGGGATAGGTGAAATCGCGGTCGCCGGGGTTGCCGCGCGTGACTTGCAGATAGATCATGCCGTCCGTGATGTCGTTCAGGCGGATCAATTCGCGGTGGGCGACCAGAAGATCTGTGTCCGAACAGGGGGCGCCCATGTCCAGTTCGCGCAAGGACCGCGCCAGCCGGGCGCAGTGGCCGGGAAAGTCGATCAGCTTGCCGTCAAGGACCGAGGTCACCTCGTAAACCCCATCGGCCATGAGAAACCCACGGTCAAAGATCGATACTTTGGCTTCCCCCTCGGGGAGGTAGTCGCCATTCAGATAGACGGTCCGGGTCATTGCAGCCTCGCAGCAGGGTTCGTGGCGACTTTCCCCAATCCAGAGGCCGGGTCAAGGTGGCATGGGCGCGCCGGGATCGAAACGGCGGGCCGAGATGTTGATGCGGCCCCAGGTGGTCTGGTCGTGGCGGCGGCCCGAGGCGCAGATCAGAACCCAACCCTCGGGGCGTATCTCGAGGGCCACGGGGTGAACGAGGACGGCGTCCGTCTGGGTCCGCAGGCGCAGGATGCGGCTTTCGCGCACGGCTTGGGCAAGGGCGGCGCGGCGCGGATCGGGGGTGGGGTGCGGCGGCTGGACCACGGGAAAACGGGCCAGCATATCCGTCATGCTGCGGCGCACGCGGTCTGGGAAGGCCTCGCGCAGCTTGGCCTGGGCGCGTGCGCCGGCCTGGGTCAGGCCAAGGTCGTTCAGCGCGTCGGGCAGGTTTGACAGGATCAGCGCCATGGCCTCGGCCTCGTCAT
>JAYSWK010000599.1:0-2814 GCA_043718085.1 Rhodobacterales bacterium | reverse complement strand
GCCTCCCATTGCTCAAACGGGCGGTTGTCAGCGGTTTCAGACTCCCAATAGGCGGTCTGGTAATTGGCCAGCGTATGGGCGGAGCCGAAGAAATGGTTACCGGGGCCAACTTCGGCAAAGGCATCCTCAGCCAGCTGGTTGTCGTCGATCTTCACCCCGTCGAGATAGGTGTGCAGCGCCCCGCAAAGGTCGGTGTCGAGAATGAATTTCTCGTAGGACATCGACAGCAAGCCATCGAGAAAGCCTGCCGAATGCAGGATGAAGTTCGCACCGCAGTGGATGGCGGCCAGCATCGACATGGTGGCTTCGGTCATCGCCTGCGCATCGGGAAGCTTCGAGGTGGTGAAGTTGCCCGAACAGCGCAGCGGCAGGTTCAGGCGGCGGGCCAACTGGCCGATGACCATGGATCCGATCGCAGGTTCCGGGGTGCCGAACGTCGGCGATCCGGTGCGCAGGGCGGTCGAGGACAGGAAGTTGCCGAAGATCACCGGCGTGCCTTTGCGTTCCAGCTGGGTCAACGCGCAACCGGCCATGGTTTCGGCCAATGACTGGGCGATGGCCCCGGCGTTGGTGACCGGCCCCATCGCGCCGCCCAGAATGAACGGCACCACCACCGCCGCCTGATTTGCCCGTGCATAGGCGCGCAAAGACCGGGTCATGGTGCCATCCCAGACCAGTGGCGAGTTGACATTGACATTGCCGAGGATCACGCAGTTCTGGTCAACAAAATCACCACCAAAGGCGATGCGCGCCAGATCAATCGAGTCCTCGCTGCGGTCTTCCGCGGTGACTGATCCCATGAAGGCACGGTCGGAATAGCGCAGGTGCGCATAAACCATATCCAGATGCCGCTTGTTCACCGGAATATCGGTAGGTTCGCAGATCGTACCCCCTGAGTGGTGAAACCATGGTGAGGATTGCGCCAGTTTGATGAAATTCTGGAAGTCTTGCAGCGTGCCAAAGCGACGGCCGCGGTCAAGGTCCATGACGAATGGCGATCCATAGGCCGGGGAGAACACCACATTACGCCCACCGATGCGGATGGATTTGGCGGGGTTGCGGGCGTGTTGGGTGAATTCGGCGGGGGCGGATTTCAGAATTTCGCGCAGCATGCCCGGCTCGAACCGCACGCGCAGCCCGTCGATCCGGGCACCTGCCTTGCGCCAATGATCGAGCGCCGCGGGGTCATCGCGAAAGTCGATGCCAATTTCAGAAAGAATCCGGTCGGCCACGGCTTCGATCTGGGTCAGGCCGTCTTCGCCGAGAATGTCATAGGTGGGGATATTGCGGGTAATATAGGGCCGCCCGACATCGGCATTGCCTTTGTCGGCACGTTCTTTGCGTCGACCTTCGCGCCCGCCATGACGGGATCTTGCCGCTGTATCATTGGTCATCGCAGCCCCCCTGAGCGTGAGTCCAAGCCCGGCAATGCTAGGAGGCTCAGGGGGTGGCGCAAAGGCCCGGGGCCGACATTGTCTTGGCCCCTCATGTCGCATTTCATCCAGAACCGACGCTGGCGTCCGGTGCTGTCCGCCAGGGCCGGGCCGGAACGGAGGGGCTCGATGCCCCGACGGGCCGAACGCCTTGACCTATTCGGTCGCCCAGCCAGAGATGGCCTTCACGTCAAGGAATTCTTCAATCCCCCAATGGCCGCCCTCGCGTGCGCGTCCGCTGGCCTTGACGCCGCCGAAGGGGCTGCCACGGCCACGGCCCTGACCGTTCATTTCAATCATCCCGGCTTTCAGTTGCCGCGCCAGCCGGTTGCGGCGGGCGCCATCCTGGCTTTGGACATAGTTGGTCAGACCGTAGATCGTGTCATTGGCCAGGTTGACTGCCTCGGCCTCGGTATCGAATGGCATGATCGCCAGCACCGGGCCAAAGATCTCTTCCCGGGCGATGGTCATGTCGGGGGTCACATCGGCGAAGACTGTCGGTTTCACATAGTAACCGCGGTTCAGTCCTTCGGGGCGGCCCAAGCCACCCGCCACCAGCCGCGCACCCTCCTTGATACCGGTTTCGATCAGGCTTTGGATCTTGTTGTACTGCGCTTCGGAGACCACCGGGCCGATATGCTTGCCGGGTTCGTGGGCTGAGCCCACTTTAATACTTTCGGCCACGGCCTTGGCGATGCCCACCGCCGCCGCATATGCGGGACGCTCAACCAGCATCCGCGACGGCGCGTTACAGCTTTGGCCGGAGTTATTCATCATATGTAGCACGCCGCGCTTTACGGCATTTTCATCGGCATCGGCGAAAATCAGATTGGCGCCCTTGCCCCCCAGTTCCAGACAAATGCGTTTAAAAGTATCCGCCGCGGCTTTGGTGATTGCGGCGCCGGCACGGGCCGAGCCGGTGAAGGAAATCATCTCGACGTCAGGATGGGTGGACAGATCGGTTCCCACACCCGGACCGTCGCCGTTCACCAGGTTGAAGACGCCTGCAGGCAGGCCCGCCTCGTCCACCAGTTCGGCGAACAGCATGGCGTTCAGCGGCGACATTTCCGACGGCTTCATCACCATCGTGCAGCCCGCCAACATCGCCGGAATGGCCTTCAGCGTGACCTGGTTCATCGGCCAGTTCCAGGGGGTGATCAGCCCGACCACGCCAACCGGCTCCAGCGCGATGCGGTCGTCGGGGGCATGATCGCCCAAGGGCCGCAGGAATTGAAAGTCTTTGAAGGCCAGAATGAAGTTTTCGATATGCCAGGTACCCGCGCCCACTTGCGAGGACCGCGACATGTCGATGGGCGCGCCCATCTCAAGGCTGGTCGCCGCAGCCATTTCCTCGGCCCGGCGCTTGTAAATCTCAAGAATT
>JAYSWK010000598.1:0-7013 GCA_043718085.1 Rhodobacterales bacterium | reverse complement strand
GCAGGGCACCTGCGATCAACACGACAGGCTGCGCGGTGGGCGGGGTAGGGGACATGGCTGCGGCTCCGGCATTGGTGGGAAAGGCATAAGTCAGGGGCGGTCGTGCCACAATGGTTATGAGTGGGGTTTTGGCGGGGGTCCTTGGCGCGCCCGTTGGTTTGGTCTGCCGGGCGGGTTGCTATCCTCCCGGACTGTGGCCATATTCGCAATCAAACCCATCTTCGTGTCCGGCACCGCTTACATTTGCACGCCCGGACGCCCGCAAGGAGACCGCCCATGCCCGTCTATCGTTCCCGCACCACCACCCATGGTCGCAATATGGCGGGGGCGCGTGGCCTTTGGCGGGCGACGGGGATGAAGGACGGCGATTTTGGCAAGCCGATCATCGCTATCGTGAATTCGTTCACCCAGTTCGTGCCGGGGCATGTGCACCTGAAGGATCTGGGTCAGCTTGTCGCGCGCGAGGTCGAGGCTGCGGGCGGTGTCGCCAAGGAATTCAACACCATCGCCGTGGATGACGGGATAGCGATGGGCCATGACGGGATGCTGTATTCGCTGCCGTCGCGGGAATTGATCGCCGACAGTGTCGAATACATGGTCAACGCCCATTGCGCCGATGCGATGGTCTGCATTTCGAACTGCGACAAGATCACGCCCGGCATGTTGATGGCGGCGATGCGGCTGAACATCCCATGCGTGTTTGTGTCAGGCGGGCCGATGGAGGCGGGCAAGGTCGTGATCCGCGGCAAGGAAGTGGCGCTGGATCTGGTCGATGCGATGGTTTCGGCGGCGGATGCCTCGTTCACCGATGCCGAGGTCGAGGAGATCGAGAAAGCCTCGTGCCCGACCTGCGGGTCCTGTTCGGGCATGTTCACCGCCAATTCGATGAACTGCCTGACCGAGGCTTTGGGTCTGTCGCTGCCCGGCAACGGCTCGACCCTGGCCACCCATGCCGACCGCAAGCGGCTGTTCGTCGAGGCGGGGCATCTGATCGTCGACATCGCCAAGCGGCACTATGAACAGGACGACATGACCGTCCTGCCGCGCAATATTGCCAACAAGAAGGCCTTTGAAAACGCCATGGCGCTGGATGTGGCCATGGGCGGGTCAACCAATACGGTGCTGCATATCCTGGCCATTGCCCATGAGGGCGAGGTGGATTTCAAGATGGCCGATATCGACGCGATTTCGCGCCGCGTGCCGGTCTTGTGCAAAGTGGCCCCGGCCAAGCAGGATGTGCATATGGAGGATGTCCACCGGGCGGGCGGGATCATGGCGATCCTGGGTCAGCTGGATGCCGGGGGTCTTTTGAACCGCGAGGTGCCGACCATTCACAGCCGCTCGATTGGCGCGGCGGTGGATCAGTGGGACATCAGCCGGACCAACCAGCCGAATGTGCGCGAGTTTTTCCGGGCGGCGCCTGGCGGCGTGCGCACCACGATGGCGTTCACGGCGACCGGGCGCTACGACACGCTGGATCTGGACCGCGAACATGGCGTCATCCGGTCGGCCAAGACGCCGTTTTCCAAGGATGGTGGTCTGGCGGTTCTTTCGGGGAACATGGCCGTCGATGGCTGCATCGTCAAGACGGCGGGGGTGGATGAGTCGATCCTGGTGTTCTCGGGGCCGGCGCGGGTTTTTGAAAGCCAGAATGCGGCGGTGAACGCGATCCTGGCCAAGGAGATCCGCGAGGGCGATGTGCTTGTCATCCGCTATGAGGGGCCGAAGGGCGGGCCGGGGATGCAGGAGATGCTGTATCCGACCTCGTATCTGAAATCGATGGGCCTGGGCAAGGCCTGCGCCTTGGTCACGGATGGGCGGTTCAGTGGCGGGACATCGGGCCTGTCGATCGGGCATGTCAGCCCCGAGGCAGCGGCGGGCGGGGCGATCGGCCTGGTCTATGAGGGGGACATGGTGGACATTGATATCCCCAAGCGGGTGATTTCGCTGCGGGTGTCGGACGCCGAAATGGCGGTGCGGCGGGCGGCGCAGGATGCCGCCGGGTGGAAGCCGGTCAAGGCGCGGTCGCGCAAGGTGTCGCAGGCTTTGCGGGCCTATGCCTTGTTCGCGTCGTCGGCCGATACCGGGGCGGTGCGGGTGTTGCCGGGGGAATAGGGGCAGGATGTCTTTTCGAAAGACATCGTGTCTTATCCTTGTTGCACAGGGTGTTAGCGTTTTCTGGCAACCCCAGGTTAACCATTCTGCCGCGCCGTAACGACGGTGGGCACCGGCCTCGTCATGGGCGCAATGTGCGGGCTAAGGATTTGGTGAGGATTGCGGGCTAGGCTTCCCTGAACCGGGGAGGGTTGGTCCTGCGCATGGCAAAGCATCGATCAGGCATGTTCACAATCCGGGCCGGGCTGGTCCTGGGGGTCCTGGCCCTTTCGGGCTGGTACCTGGCCCAACGGTTGCAGGGCTTTGACCTGGCCGAGGTGCGGGCCGCCTTGCTGGCATTGGCGCCGGGGCGGATCGCGCTGGCTTTGGGGGCCGTGGCGCTGGCTTTCGTGGCGGTGGCGGGGCAGGAGCGGGCTGTGATGGCCCATCTGGCCCTGCCGGTGGGCCGTTGGCGCGGGGCGCGGGCGGCGGCGGCCTCGGCTGCGGTGTCGCAGACCCTGGGCTTTGGTCCGGTTCTGGGGGCGCTGGTGCGGCGGCGGCTGTTGCCTGAATTGACGCTGCTGCAAAGCTTTGCCGTTTCGGCCGGGATCACACTGGGCTTTTTCGGCGGGCTGGGGCTGTTTGTGCTGGCCTTGTGGGCCTTTGTGCCAGGCATGGCGCATCGCGGACTATCGGCGGCGGGGCTGGGCCTGATGCTGGCGCTGCTGGGCGCGCTGGCCCTGTCGCGCCAACCGCAGATCTTTGGCTTGCGCAAGCCCAACCTGTTCATTCTGGGGCGTTTTCTGGCCTGGCTTTCCCTGGATCTGGCCGCACTGGCCACTGCCTTCTGGGCCATCCTGCCGCAACATCTGGCCCCCGCTCTGGCCGAGATATTGCCGACCTTCCTGCTGGCTTTGGGTCTTGGCACCGCCTCGGGCAGCCCGGGCGGGCTTGGCGCCTTTGACGTGGCCATCCTGGCCTGGTTGCCGGGCGAGGGTGCCGAAGAACTGTTGGCCGGCATTCTGGCCTTTCGCGTGCTGGCCTATTTGTTGCCTGCTGGCTGCGGTGCCTTGTGGATCCTGGCCGCAAGGCACGGGACGACGGTCACCGCCGCTGTGGGGATCGAGGAGGTCCAGCGCCTGCCGCCCGACGTTCTGGCCGACCTGCCGGAGGCCGAGGCCCACCTGATCCGGCAGGGCCAGTTGCGGCTTTGGACGCTGGGCGGGGGTGGGCTTTGGTTGACCGGGCAGCTGGCCCATACCCGGGTCATGCTGGGGCGGCCGACGTGCGGCGCAACGTGGCCCGTTTCCGGCGCGGCCGCAGGCATTCTGGCGGCGGCAGAGGCGGCGGCCCGGTCCGAGGCGCGGCTTTTGTGCCTTTACAAGATCGATGCGCGGCTGGCCCAGGCGGCGCGGGCACGTGGCCATGCCGTCCTGCCCGTGGCGCGCGAGGCCGTGCTGGAGCCGGGTGGGTTTCAGGTGGCGGGGCCCGAGCGGGCGGGCCTGCGGCGCAAGCTGTCCCATGCGCGCAGGGCCGGGGTCGTGGTCGAGGATTGCGCCAACCCGCCCCTGGCCGAGATGGAAGCGGTGGCTGCGGCCTGGGCTGCGGCCCATGGCCGGGAGCGGGGCTTTTCGATGGGGCGCTGGGACCGGCTTTATGCTGCAGGTCAGCGCGTTTTTGCCGCCCGGGCGGCGGATGGGCGGCTGTTGGCTTTCGTGACATTTCACACCGCCAGACGGCGCTGGGTGCTGGATCTTGTGCGCTTTGGCCCGGGCACACCGGATGGGACGATCTATGCCCTGGTCGTGGCCGCGCTGGGGGCTGCCCGGTGGCATGAGGTGGCGGAGGTGTCGCTGGCTGCGGTGCCGCTGCCGGGTCTGGGCCTGACGGGCTGGCGTGGCGCGGTATTGCGACGCTGCACGGCGGGTGGCGGGCAGGGGCTTGAGCAGTTCAAGCAGTGCTTTGCGCCGCGCTGGCGCAAACTTTACATCGCGGCCCCCGGCCCATTGTCGCTGTTCCTGGGCGGGGTGGAGCTGACCCGCGCCATTCTGCGCCCCGCCCCGCTGGCACAGGGCCGCCGCAGGTTGGTCGTCTTTTCGGGTCCCCTCGGCTGGGCACGCGGGGCCGCCCTGATCGACGCGGCGCGCGGCCGAATCGCGGGGCGGCCCCCTGCGGCAAACACGGGCGCCGCACAGGTCGCGGCGGCGAAAATCGTCGCGGCGACCAAGGGGCGGGGCCGTGCGGCTTGAACGGGGCCGCCTGAACGCGACCACTTGAACTGGGCCGCAAGAACGGGGCCGGGTCAGGCGGCGTTGGTGTCGCGGGGTGCGGTCAGGATGTGGTCGGACAGGACGGTCAGGGCCAGCGCCGCCGCACCCTGGGCCCAAAGCAGGTCGCCCCAGGCGTGGATCTTGACCTTGGGCAGGGGACGGCCCGAGTTGACGGCAAGTTCAGACATCTCGGCCAGGGTTTCCTCGGCATAAAGATAGTCATAGCGCATCCTTTCGCCCGACAGGATGATCAGCGCGGGGTCGAAAAGGTTGACCACATTGGCCAGACCCAGCGACAGATAACGCCCGGCGCGCCGAAAGATGCTGCGCGCGGTGCCATTGCCCTCTTTGGCGCGCTGATACAGCAATTCCAGCACGGCGTTGACCGGCGGCATGTGGCGGCCGTCGAAATTCAGCGCGGTCACGGCTTCGCGCGCCAGGGCATAGTCGGCGACATAGGCCTCGAGGCAGCCGCGCTGGCCACAGCGGCACAAGGCGCCGTCAAGCTGGACCTTCATATGGCCCAATTCGAGCCCAAGGCGCTGGGCCCCGCGATAGATGCGGTGGTTCATCACCAGCCCCATGCCCAACCCGTGTTCGATGGTGACCACGGCGAAATCGGACAGGCTGCGCCCGGCCCCGAACCAAAGTTCGGCCAGAGCCACGAGGTTGGCGTCATTGTCGATGGCCACGGGCAGGCCAAGGCGGCCCTGCGCCGCAGCCGCAAGCGGCACCGACCGCGCCGACAAGGTCGAGGACCAATAGACCATGCCGTCCAGGTGATCGACAAAGCCCGGCACACCGATGCCGACACAGGATAAATCGCACCGTGTGATACCGGCCTTGCGGCAGACATGGTCCAAAAGGGTTTCGATCGCGTCCAGCATCGCGTCCAGCGAGGTCGGCAAAGGATCGCGGGCGATGGTGTGATCGGTCAGCATGTTGCCGGCAAAATCGCTGATCACGGCGGTGTGTTCGCGGTCCGAAAGCTTCATGCCGGCCACCAGATGCGCCCGCCCGCGCACACCGATCGTCATGGCCGGACGGCCGCGCCCGATGTCGGCGTCACGGGCCAGGGCGACCTCTTCGATCAGGGCGTCGTCCAGAAGTTCGGAGGTGATCGTGGTCACCGAGGCCGGGCTGACGCCAAGGTCCTTGGCCACCTGTGCCCGCGAGATCAGACCCGAGGCGCGTACGCGGTCAAAAATCTGCTGGCGCATCGGGCGCTGCGATTCTGACCAGGTGGCGATCTGGGGACCGCACCCCTTGTGGGAGCCTACCTGAATGTCCACAAGGGCTAGGGGCTTTATTTGTTCAATCATCGAAGAAAAGCCCACGGTTTCACGCCATCATCCCACCATCACGCTGCGTCGCAGCGCGATTTCGCAAAGTATTGGCCTGTAAGGCAGAATGGGGCATCAAATTTATTTTGACAACTGAATTTATTCACTGCATTTTTCGGCATGACCCGGCGAATCTGTCGGGCTGGCCGAACGCTGGCCAAATCCATGGGAGGATACATATGCGTAAGGTACTTTTGGCCGCCGTGATTGCGGCGACCGGTTTGTCGACTGCGGCTTATGCGGAAGGCAAGAAAATCGGCGTGTCCTGGGCCTCGTTCCAGGAAGAGCGCTGGAAGATCGACGAAGCTGCGATGGTTGCAGCGATCGAAGCGGCGGGCGATGAGTATATCTCGGCTGACGCGCAATCCTCGTCGGAAAAGCAATTGTCGGACGTGGCCGCTTTGATCGCTCAGGGCGCCGACGCTTTGATCATCAATGCTTGGGACAAAGACGCGATCGGCCCCGCTATTGAAGCTGCCGCTGCCGAGGGCATTCCGGTCGTGGGTTATGACCGTCTGATCGAAGATGCACGCACCTTCTATCTGACCTTCGACAACAAGGGCGTTGGCAAGATCATCGCCCAGGAAGTCATGGCCGCCAAGCCCGATGGCAACTATGCCATCATCCTGGGTGACCCCGGCGATCCGAACTCGGCTTTCCTGCGTGAAGGCATGGAAGAAGTGATCGGCGAGGCTGTAAAGGCCGGCACGATCAAGATCGTGGGCGAGGCCAACTCGGACGGCTGGAAGCCAGAGAATGCTCAGAAGAACATGGAGCAGATCCTGACTGCCAACAACAACGCAGTTGACGCTGTTCTGTCGGAGAACGACGGCATGGCTGGCGGCGTTGTGGCTGCCTTGTCGGCTCAAGGCCTGGTGATCCCGGTCGGCGGTCAAGACGGTGACCTGGCTGCGATCAACCGCGTTGCCCGTGGCACCCAGACCGTTTCGGTTTGGAAAGACTCGCGTATGCTGGGTAAAGCCGCTGGCGAAATCGCATCGGCTTTGGCCGGTGGGGCCGCTTTGGCTGACATCGCTGGTGCGACCATGTTCAATGGCGGTGCCAAGGGTGTCGAGATGAGCGCAATCCTTCTGACGCCCACGGCGATCACCAAGGACACGCTGAACCTGGCAATCGATGGTGGTCACATCACCAAAGAAATGGCCTGCGAAGGCGCCATGGAAGGCCTGGCTGCTTGCCAGTGATCTGACCTGACATCCGGCGTCATCCAGATGGGTGACGCCGGATTGTTCTTGCAGCCCGACGGCCCCATCAAGACCGCTTGTGCGGTCTTTTGCGGAACACG
>JAYSWK010000597.1:0-7048 GCA_043718085.1 Rhodobacterales bacterium | reverse complement strand
CAAACCAATATGCCGGGCGCTATACGCTTGGCCACTTCGACCTGCCGATGCGCAATTGCACCATCGCCCTTGACGGACGTGTCGTCGTTCAGGATGGCGTGCTGCAAGGCGCATTGGCCCAGTGATCCCCCCGAAAGGACCGAAGATGAGCAGCCCGGCCGATTATTATGACCTGTCCCGCATCCGTCCCGAAGTGCTGGCCGTTCTGGACAAGATCAACGACCTTGGCCCGATCTTTGCCGAACGTGCTGTGGGCATCGACATGGATGCAAGCTTTCCGGTCGAAAACTACAAGGACCTTGCCGCCCTGGGCTATCTGACCCTGACTGTGCCGGTCGAGTTTGGCGGTCACGGTTTCAGCCTTGGGGAATATGCCATGGTGGGGGCCGAGATCGGCAAGTATTGCGGGGCGACGGCGCTGACCTTCAACATGCACAACTCGTCCATGATGTGGTCGCGCTTCATGTACGAGCTGCCGCATCTGACGGACGCGGACCGGGCCGCCTTTGCGCCCCTGCGCGAACGCCAGTTTCGCCGGGCCGTCAAGGAGCAGGGCATCTATTCGCAACCCATATCCGAGGCCGGACAGAACTGGACCTCGAAACCCGCGCAAACCTATTGCCGCAAGGTCGAAGGCGGCTGGCTGATCAATGGATTCAAGAAATTCGCCTCACTGGCCGGGTATTGCGACTATTATTCGATCGTCTGCACCGAGCATTTCGAAGGCGTAGCGCCACGCCACGAGGACACGATGATCTTCGTGGTGCCGAAAGAGGCCAAGGGGTTGTCGGTTCAGGGGTCCTGGGACCCTTTGGGGATGCGTGGCACCAACTCGCGCGATCTGGTGTTGAAGGATGTGTTCGTCACCGAAGACGATCTGATGATGCCGCGGGGGCTGTTCATCAAGACCCTGCCGCATTGGCCCCATATGATGGCGACCCTGTCGCCCACCTATATGGGCGTGGCGCAGGGGGCCTATGATTTCACGGTCGCCTATCTGCGGGGCGAAGTGGCGGGTCAACCTGCCGCTGACCGCCGCATGTTCGGCACCAAACGGATCACCGTGGGCAAGATGTATGCCCGTCTGGCAGCGATGCGTGCGCTCTGGTGGCAGGTGTTCATGGAGGCGAAGGGCATGCCGTCCAAGGCGCAGGTGCTGCGGATGTATGCCGCGCAATACAACGTCATGGAAGGCGTGCAGGAGATCGCGGCGTTGGCCATCCGCACCTGCGGCGGCCAGTCGATGCTGAAGTCGATGCCGCTGGAACGGATATACCGCGACAGCCGCTGCGGCGCGCTGATGTTGCCCTATACGTCGGAAATCATGGAGGATTACCTGTCCGTCCTGACCTTGTACGACATGGATGAACTGGACAGCGCCCCCGGTGATCAGGATGGCGCGCGGTCGTCACTGTGGCGCGGGACGGGCGGCACGCTCAAAGGGCTGCGGTAGGACCTTGGCCCGCGAACAGGTCCAGGTCATCGGAATTGCCTCGGCAGCGCCCGGGCAGGTCTGGGCCGTTGCCCGGGACTTCTGCGGGATGTGGCATCCGGCGATTGCGACTATGAAAGGCGAACATGACGCACAGGGCCGCCTGATCCGCGCCTTCACCCTGAAGGGAGAGGCCAAGATCTACCGCGAGCGTCTGACCTGGTTCAGCGATAGCGACCGGGTGATGGGCTACACCCATGTCGAGGGCATTGCCGGGGCCGACACTTACGACGCGGGGCTAAGTGTTGCGGCGGGCGAAAAGGGCGGCAGCGTGATCCGCATGTCCGCGACCCTGACCGCCGACACGATGCGCGCACGCGACATCGCCGCAGGGACCGAGGCCATCTTCAAGGAGGCGGTCGCGGCCTTGGCCAAGGCGGCAGAGGCGGGTGTGAACCGGACGCCCTTGGCCCCGCTGCCCAGTGGCGTGGCAAGCGAAACGCTGGCGATCGACGGCCTGCCGCGCCTGGGCTTGGATGTGACACCGGAACGGGACGGGCCGCTGTGCCTGTTTTTGCACGGAATTGGCGGCGCGCGGGGGAACTGGCAACGCCAGCTTGGGGTGATCGGTCCGCGGTGCCGGGCAGCGGCCCTTGATCTGCGCGGCTACGGCCAAAGCTCGCTTGGTGCGGCGCAATCGACGGTGGATGACCATTGCCACGACATCCTGCGGGTGGCCGAGGTCTTGAAGGCGGACAAGCTGATCCTGGTGGGCCTGTCTTATGGGTCGTGGATCGCCACATCTTTCGCCATGCGCCACCCCGAAATGCTGGCCGGTCTGGTGCTGTCCGGTGGCTGCACCGGCATGTCAGAGGCGGGTGCTGCCGAACGCGACGCCTTTCGGATCAGTCGCGAAACCCCCCTGAACGCGGGCCAGGTGCCTGCGGATTTTGCCCCAAATGTGGTCAATGTGATCGCCGGGCCCCATGCAAGCAACGCCGTGCGGGCCGAATTGCAAGCCACGATGGCCGCGATTCCGGCCCCGACATACCGGGACGCTTTGGTCTGCTTTACCAATCCGCCAGAGACATTGGATTTCGCGCGACTGACCATGCCTGTTCTGATGATGACCGGCGAATTTGACCGGCTCGCCCCGCCGGACGAAATCCGGCGTGTGGCCGCGCGCATCCTGGACGCCTCGCCCACGCCGGATGTCCGCTTTGAGGTGATTGCAGGGGCGGGCCATGTCTGCAATGTCGAAGCGGCGGATCAATACAACCGCCATCTGACCGATTTCGTCACGCGGATCACCCGATGAACCAGACGCCGCGCCGCCAGTTGAACCGTCAGGCAAACGAAAAGCGGATCCTTGCGGCCGCGCTGAACGTGTTTTCACAAAGCGGCTATTCGGGCACCTCGATGGATGCGGTGGCCATCGCGGCGGGCCTGTCCAAGCCCACGCTCTACCAGTATTTCGACAGCAAGGAGGCGCTGTTCGCCACGATGATGCAGCAAAAGCGCGACGAGATGTTGCTGCCCCTGCGCGACGCTGCAAGCGGTGACATGGTGACCCAGTTGCACCGTTTCGCCTGGGCCTATGCCGACACCGTGCTGCAGCCCGACCTTCTGTCGCTGGCCCGGCTGACCATTGGCCAGGTTCAACGCTTTCCCGACCTTGGCCGCGCCTATCAGGCCGCAGGACCCGACCGCGTGCTTGAGGGCCTGATGACCTATCTGACGGCTTACCGCGACGCGGGCGCTTTGACCTTCGATGATTCCGAACTTGCGGCCGAGGATTTGTGGGGGTTGATCCTGTCGGCCCCACGGACCCAGGCCCTGTACAAGCCCGATTTCGTGATCAGCCGCACGGCTTTGGCGCGCTATGTCCATAATGGCCTGCGCGTCTTTCTGCGGGCCTATTCGACCCATCCCGCAGCCGATCTTGCCATACTGAACGGGCTGAAAGCCCCGGATTTTCAACAGGTGACTCCCCAACAGGTGAAACAATGACCCTTGACGACTTTCTGGCCGATCCGACCAACCGTTTTGCCACCGTGGCCATGACCGACACCAACGGGCTTTTGCGCGGGCAGATGGTCTCGAAAAGCAGCCTTGCGGGAATAGCGCAGAACGGCATGGGCATGGCCCCCGCGCAACTGGCCCTTGACCCGACCGACGCCATGTTGACCATGCCGGGGGTCAATGACGGCGATGGCGATTTTCATGACGACCCATTGGTTCTGGACCCGGCAAGCCTGCGCCTCGTGCCCTGGGCCAAGCCCGGCTATGACATGCTGGTCTTGTCCAACTTTACCGGACCTTCGGCGCTGATATGCCCCCGCGCGATCCTGAAATCGGTTCTTGCCCGTGTGGATGGGCAGGGGTTTGTGCCGAAATACGGGATGGAGCTGGAATACACGTTGTTCGACGAAACCCCCGAAAGTGCACGGGCCAAGGGGTATCGCAACCTCAAGACCGCGACGCCCCATGCCAGCCATGATCTGATCATCTATCAGACGGTGCAGACCGAATGGTACCAGGCGGTTGCGGAAATGTGCGAACCCCTGGGCATCAATCTGGCCAAGATGCACGAAGAGATTGGCGGCGGCTTCATGGAGGCTTGCATCGCCGCCGGAAGCGGGGTGGAGCCTGCCGATCAGCTGGTTCTGCTCAAGAATTTCATCCGCGCCCTTGCCTTGCGTCAGGGCCGCTCTGTCACCTTCATGCCGCGTTGGAGCGAGCAGGCCGACAGCCAGTCGATCCACCTGCATGTCAGCATGAAGACCAAGGACGGCGCGTCGATCTTCTTTGATCCGGCCCAGAAAAACGGCGTCAGCCAGATGTTCCGGCATTTCCTGGGCGGGTTGCAGAAATATATCGGCGACCTGACGCTGGTATTCCAGCCCACGGTCAATTCCTATCGCCGTTTTGCGCCCGGCACTTTTGCCCCGCCCGGCCTGACCTGGGGCTATGAGAACCGCACAACCTGTTTCCGGCTGGTGGGCCATGATGCGGGCAGCCTGCGCGTGGAAAACCGCTTGCCGGGGGCCGATTGCAATCCCTATCTCAGCACGGCAGCAACGATTGCCGCAGGAACAGCCGGGATATTGGAGAAGATCGAGCCTGGTCCCGAAACCCTGGGCTTTGGCTATGCGCAAACCCCTGCGCGCGACTTTGCCCGGTCGATGCCAGAGGCCATTGACCGGCTGCGGGGTTCGGATTTTGCCAAGGATTGGCTGGGCGAACGGTTCGTCGAAACCTTCACCGTCACCCGGCAAAGCCAATACGACGAGTTTCGCAGAAAAGTCCCGGATGTCGAGCTTGCCCGTTTCTTTGATCTGGGTTGAGCGGGTTGGGCAAAGCCGATCTGGGCCGTCCTAATGCGCCAGCAGGAAACGGCGGACATCGGGCAGGACGCGGTCGGTGGCCTCGATGAAGATGGCATGTTTCAGACCCGGAAGGATCACCAGTTCCGATCCGGGCATGGCCTGATGGATCAGGGTATTGAGGCGGGGGTTGCAGCCGCCGTCCAATTCGCCCGTGATGATCTGGGCCGGGGCCCGCACCTCATGCAGCCACGGGGCCATTTCGGTTTCGGCATAGATGTCAAAAACGTTCAGGAAGACCCAGGGGTCCGTGTCCATGACCTGACGCTTGCGCCAGTCGATCACTTCGGGACGGGTGGCGCAAAAGGCATCGGTGAACCAGCGCGCCGTCAGCGTGTCCAGCACCGGGCCTATGCCTTGGGCGCGCATCTGGGCCACCACACCACGGACCTTGGCGCTGTCATCCTCGGTGCGAAAGGCGGCGGTGGACCACAGGCCCAGCGACAGAACCCGGTCAGGGTAACGCCAAGCATAGCGCGGCCCGATCATGCCGCCCAGCGAATGGCCCGCAAAATGCGCGCGTTCGATGCCAAGACGGGCGCGCAGCTCTTCAAGATCATCCACCAGATCGTCCAACCCGAACCGTCCCTCAGGCAAGGGCGACAAGCCATGGCCGCGCAGGTCATAGGTGATGCAGGTAAAGTGGTCCTTCAGCCCCGCCACCATGCCGTCAAACGTCGCGCGGCGTGCCCCGATGCCGTGGATCAGGAACAAAGCCGGGCCGTTGCCTGCGACCGAAAAGGCGCTGCGCATTGTCAGACCTTGGGATCGCTGGCGAGTCTGCCTGCCGTGGCCCAGTCCTCTTTGGCCAGATCGGTGAAGACAACCGTCACCATCTGCGGCGTGCCCCCGCAGGTGTCACACCAAGCCTTGGTCACGGCGTCGGCGCAGGCGCGTTTTTGATCCGTGCTGCGGCCTTCGAACATTTCGATACGGATGATTGGCATTTGTCCCTCTTGCGGCTTGTTGTTTGGTGGCGAAAAGCGGCATCACCTCGGCGGCAAAACGCTGCATCATATCCAGGGTTTGCGATTGTGGCTGGCCGAAGTTCGAGGTGACGATGACATCGTCGATCCCAAGGTCCTGATATTCGGCCAGCCGGTCCACCATTTCGGACTTTTCACAGATCAGGATGTTTTTGCCAAGCTCTTCGACGGTCTGGACGCGGGGCAGGGACCGGATCACGCCTTGATCCACCAGACCGGGGCCGCCAAAGACATTGTCGAAGCTTTTGTAATATTGATAGGCTTGGGCCACCATTTCGCGCCGCTCGGCTTCACTTTGCACAAGGTAAACCCCGCGCTGCAGGGACAGACGGTTGCCGCCCGGACCTGCGGCCTTGCCCCGGTGAAAGGCGGCAACCTGTTCTTGCAAAATGCCATGGGTGGCCCCGAGGGGTGTGGTCTGCACATGATACCCCTTGCGCGCCGCAGCCTCGATGCCGGGCGGGGCCATGACGCCCAGCATCAGGGGCACGGGGTCCTCGGGGCGCGGCATGATCGTCAGCGCATCGAATTTGTACCACGTGCCATCCCAGGACACATCCGCCCGGGTCAACAGCGCCTCCAGCACCGCCAGCGCCTCTTCAAAGCGCGGCTTGGTCTGATCCATCGGCACGCCGATGCGCCCGGTTTCAAAGCCGAACGCCCCCTTGCCGACGCCCAGCATCAAACGGCCCTCGCACAGGGCCTGGGCCTGCACGACCTCGCCCGCAAAGATGCGCATATCGCGCAGGGGCAGCTGGCACACGCTGGTCATCAGCTTCACATGGCGCGTATGGGCCGCGATCTTGACGGCCATCTGCAAAGGCGAGGGGATGAGCAGGATATTGACCAGGTGGTGTTCGGGAATGCCCACCCCCATATAGCCCAAAGCCTCGGCCGCCACCGCCTGTTCGACCACGTCACGATAAAGCGCCTTGCCGCCCTGGGCGGGGTTCAGCATATGGCTGGACAGAAAATGCACGAAATCCATGGCGACCCCCCCGGTTTCGATGATCTTGTACAGATGTACTAAAACAGGTCAAGCGGTTTTTGCGGCCCTTGATGCGCCAGGCATGGCCAAGGTATAAAGCACCAGCGCCAACCAGATCATCACAAAGGCCACCAGCCGCGGGCGACCCAGGGGTTCGTGAAACAGCAGCGTGGCGGTCAGAAAGATCATCGTGGGGGCGATGTATTGCATCATGCCGATGGTCGACAGGCGCAACCCCTTGGCACCATTGGCGTAA
>JAYSWK010000596.1:0-2842 GCA_043718085.1 Rhodobacterales bacterium | reverse complement strand
GCAAAACCGCGCCGCCCAAAGCCTGATCCAGCGCCTGAACGGTCACGACATAGCGAAACCCGTCGCCAATACCCTGTTCATGCACCCGGCCATCGGCGGGGGGCGGCGTCATGGGTTGGGGGGAAGGGCCCATGCTACAGGCCGAAAAGGCGACCAAGATCACTGCCGCGAAAATGCCGCGTTTCATCCTAACAACACCCTTTGCCTGGCGCGCCGCCCTACTCTGCCGCCATCGCCCCCATACGCCCGGTTTTCTTGGCCTTGATGCGGTCTTCGATTTCTTCGCGGAAGGCGCGCACCAGACCCTGAATGGGCCAGGCCGCCGCATCACCCAGGGCGCAGATCGTGTGGCCCTCGACCTGCTTGGTCACCGAAATCAGCATGTCGATCTCCTCGACCTCGGCTTCGCCCCGCACCAGCCGGTCCATGACCCGCATCATCCAGCCGGTGCCCTCGCGGCACGGCGTGCATTGGCCGCAGCTTTCGTGCTTGTAGAACTTCGACAGCCGCCAGATCGCCTTGATCACATCGGTCGAGCGGTCCATCACGATCACCGCCGCCGTGCCCAGACCCGAGCGCTGTTCACGCAGCCAGTCGAAATCCATGATCGCGTCGTCGCACTGCTTGGCGGTCAGGAGGGGCACCGAAGACCCGCCCGGAATCACTGCCTTCAGGTTGCCCCAGCCGCCCCGCACCCCGCCGCAATGCTCGTCCAGCAGTTGCCTGAGCGGGATCGACATCGCCTCTTCGACGATGCAGGGATGCACGACATGGCCGGAAATTCCGAAAATCTTGGTGCCGACGTTGTTGGGGCGGCCAAAGGAGGAAAACCACTCGCCCCCGCGCCGCAGGATCGTCGGCACAACGGCGATTGATTCCACATTGTTCACCGTCGTCGGGCAGCCATAAAGGCCGGAGCCCGCCGGGAACGGCGGCTTCATGCGCGGCATTCCCTTCTTGCCCTCCAGGCTTTCCAGCAGCGCAGTCTCCTCGCCGCAGATATAGGCCCCGGCTCCGTGGTGCAGATAGAGGTCAAAATCGAAGCCCGACTTGCAGGCATTTTTCCCCACCAAACCCGCGTCATAGCACTCGTCAATCGCCGCCTGCAAAGCCTCCCTCTCGCGGATGTATTCGCCGCGGATATAGATGTAGCAGGCATTCGCCCCCATGGCGAAGCTGGCAATCAGGCAGCCCTCGATCAGCGTATGCGGGTCGTGCCGCATGATCTCGCGGTCCTTGCAGGTGCCGGGCTCGCTTTCGTCGGCATTGACCACCAGATAGGACGGCCGCCCATCGCTGGCCTTGGGCATGAAGGACCATTTCAACCCGGTCGGAAAGCCCGCGCCACCCCGGCCGCGCAGCCCGGACGCCTTCACCAATTCCACGATCTTGTCGCGGCCCAGCGCCAGAATGCCCGCCGTTCCATCCCAATGGCCGCGCTTCATTGCGCCTTTCAACGAGCGGTCATGCATCCCGTAAATGTTGGTGAAGATGCGGTCCTGATCCTTGAGCATGCGCTCTTTCCTTTTTCTTGTCCCCGCGAAGGGGCCGTTAACTCTGCCGCCGCCACAGCCGGAAGGCCGCCACCATCGCCCAGATGAAGGCGGCCCCGACGCTCAGGTCCGCCAGCAGGATATACTTTGGCGGCCAGCCCATCTGCCCGCCCAGAAACTCGACCGCCACCCAGAACACTGCCGCCCCGGCCACCACCAGGGCGATGCGCCGCCCTTCGGCCCGGACCGTTTCAGTAGTCATTCGTCTTGGCCCGGCGCAGGAACTCGTCCGTCCCGACCTCGCCGATCAGCTTGGTCTGGCGCACCCACTTGTCGCGGGTGACCCGACCCTTGAAGCCCTTGAGGTTGCCATCCATCCACGCCACCTCGGCCGCACCCCAAGCGGCGATCTGATCGAAATGGTAGATGCCAAGCCCGTGGCACAGCTTTTCCAGCGCCGGGCCGATGCCCTCGATGGTCTGCAACTTGTCCGCCGTCCCGCCCCGGGCACCTGACAGAGCAGCGGGCTTGCCGGCCTCGCCCGGTGACACTGGCGCAGCCGCAGGTGCCGACATGACCGGGGCCGACGCAGCAGGCGCGGTCGTCGCCGGAGCAACAGGAGCAGGTGCAACAGGCGCAGGAGCCGCGTCGACAGGCTTCGCCGCTACGGACTCTGCCGCGTGGCCGTCACCCTGCCCGGAGGAATGCGCTCCCCCGTGGCTGTCATGTGCGAGGCTGTGCCCGTCACCATGCCCTTCCGAAGCAGGCTCGGCCCAAAACATGCCCAGAAGCACGCCGAACACCAGGAAGACGAAGATGCCGACCAGAACTGCTGCCGCCATGCCGACATCGCTGATCCACCGCGCCAGAATGGCCGCAATCACGCCCGCGACCACTGCCACCAGCCAGCCACCCGGCCAACCGCCGTCTGTATTGCCCTCTGCCGACATCATCACGCCTCCCGTTGCACTGGTTTACGCCTTGGCCTTTTTCGTCAGCCAGGGCGTCAGGATCGGTACTTCACTGCCATCAATCCGCTTGACGGTGTCTTTTATATCCACGGCGCGCTGCACCGAGCCATTGTATTGCGTCCGCCCGCTTTCAAAGTCCTGCAGGCTGGTCAGCCCGCCCAAAGGTTCGCTGGAATAGCGCCCGTTCTGCGGACCCGCCACCGGCACCTCACCCGCGCTGAACCGCTTGATCAGATCGCGCAGTTTGACGGCCGTCAGATCTTCGTAATAATCCTTGCCGATCTGCGCCATGGGGGCATTGGTGCAGGCCCCCAGACATTCGACCTCTTCCCACGAGAACTTGCCATCGGCCGAGACGGTGTGCGCCCCCGGCGCAAT
>JAYSWK010000595.1:0-2844 GCA_043718085.1 Rhodobacterales bacterium | reverse complement strand
CGTAATCGACCCCGTCCTGCCCCATCCACAGCGTCATGACCCGCCCGCCCATCTCGGCCAGGGCATCCAGCCCGCGCCGGGTAAGGTCAACCGCCGCCCGGCGCACCGCCCGGTCCGGGTGGGAAAAGGCCCCCAGCCGAAAGCCCGGATCGGTGTAATAGCGCATGGCCAGCCCGTTCAGCGCGATCCCGTGATCTTCCATCACCTGGCTTAGCCGGGCCGGTGTCATGGCGTCGAAATGATCCGGATAGTTCAGATCGGCCGCGTCGATCCCCTTGACCTGCGCCGCCCGCGCGATCAACTCGGCCACACCCGGCTTGACCAGCCCCAGCTTGAACGCGTTCAGCCGCCCGGCATATCGTGGCTTGTTGGTCAGGGTCATGGCTACTCCGGGTCAAACAGGTCAGGGCGGTTCTGTGCCAACGGTTCAAGAATGCCCATCAGCTTGCCCAGATGCAACCGCGTCGCCTCGCGCGCGGCCCTGGGATCATGCGCCTCGATCGCGGCCACGATTGCCTGATGTTCGGCCAGGGTTGCCTGAACCCGCCCAGGCTGCGGCAGGATCAGCTGTCGCGCCCGGTTGACATGAACCCACGAGGCATCGGCCAGCATCGCCAGACGCGGAAAGGCGGTAAAGCCCAGGATCAATTCGTGCATCTGGGCGTCCGACAGGTAAAAGCCCGCGATGTCCTGATCCTCGATCAGCGCCAGTTGCAGCCGCAGATTGCGCCGCAACAGCACAAGCTGCTCTTCGCTGGCCGTCCCGGCGACACGCTCGACCGCGGCCAGCTCCAGCGCCTCGCGCAAAAAGGCGCCTTCGCGGATCTCGGCCAGGGAAAAGCGCGCCACATAGGTCCCGGCCTGGGGCACGACACTGACCAGATGCTCGCCCGCCAGCCGCGCCACCGCCTCGCTGACCGGGCTGCGCGACACGCCCAGCATGGCGCAGATCTCGGGTTTGCGAAGGATGTCGCCCGGATGCAGCCGCATCGCCAGGATCGCCTCGCGCAATGTGGCATAGACCCTTTGCGCCAGCGAACCGCGAAAGGCGCTCAAGGGCCGCAAGGCACCGCGCTGCGGCAGGGTAACCTCGAATTCTGCCCCTTGAATAGGCATGGCAACTTCCCGTAGCATGCTAACATGTTAGTTCGGCTCATTCGCGCCCAATAACGATCCCATGTCAAGTTTTCCGGCCCAAGGCCGCAGCCCCGGAAAGGCCCCAGCGCCATGCCAAACCCCATAATCCGACTTCACCCCGGTGACAATGTCATCATCGCACTGGCTGACCTTGCCGCAGCCACCCGGCTCGCCGAACTTTCAGCCCCCCTGACCCAGGCCATCCCGCGCGGCCACAAGATCGCCACTTCCGCCATTGCCCTGGGCCAGAATGTGCTGCGCTATGGCCAGATCATCGGTGTCGCCACCCAGGACATCGCGCCCGGCGCGCATGTCCACAGCCACAACCTTGGCATGGGCGCGCATGAACTGGACTATGCCTTTGCCAGCGAACAAAATCCGCAACCCGTCGTGACCGAAAGCCGGACATTCCTGGGCTATCCCCGCCAGGATGGCACCTTTGGCACGCGCAACTATCTGGGCATCCTGACCTCGGTGAACTGCTCGGGTTCCGTCGCCAAGATGATCGCCGAGGCCTGCGAGCGGGACAGCTGGCTGGACGCCTTCCCCAATATCGACGGCGTCGTACCCATCGTCCATGGCACCGGTTGCGGCATGTCGGGCCGCGACGAGGGCTATGACACGCTGTTTCGCACCCTCAAGGGCTATGCCCGCAATCCCAATTTCGGCGGCATTTTGCTGGTCGGTCTGGGCTGCGAGGTCATGCAGATCCCCGACCTGATCGGCGCGGGCCGGATGCGGCGCGACGGCAATTTCCGCTATATGACCATTCAGCAGACCGGCGGCACCCGCAAGACGATCGAGCGCAGCATCGCCGTCCTGAAGGAAATGGCCATCGTCGCCAACGAACACAAGCGCACGCCTGCCGGGCTTGAACATCTGATGATCGGCATGCAATGCGGCGGTTCCGACGGCTATTCCGGCATCACCGCCAACCCGGCCCTTGGTGCCGCCTCGGACCTGCTGGTCGCCCATGGCGGCACCACGATCCTTAGCGAAACACCCGAGATTTACGGTGCCGAACACCTTCTGACCCGCCGCGCCGTGTCGCGTGAGGTCGGCGAAAAGATCGTCGAACGCATCAAGTGGTGGGAAGACTACACCGCCCGCAACGGCGGCGAGATGGACAACAACCCCTCGCCCGGCAACAAGAAGGGCGGGTTGACGACGATCCTCGAGAAAAGCCTTGGCGCCGTCGCCAAGGGCGGCACCGCCCCCCTGACCCAGGTCTACAAATTCGCCGAACCGATCACCGAGCGGGGCTTTGTCTATATGGACAGCCCCGGCTACGACCCGACCTCGGTCACCGGCCAGATCGCCAGCGGCGCCAACCTGATCGTATTCACCACCGGGCGCGGCAGCGTCAGCGGCTACAAGCCCACGCCCTGCATCAAGCTGGCCACCAATACCGAGATGTTCGACCGCATGTCCGACGACATGGACATCAACTGCGGCGACATCATCACGGCGGGCGTGTCAATGCAGGCCAAGGCGCAAGAGATTTTCGAGGCCTTCATCGCCGTGGCCTCGGGCAAGCAGACCAAGTCCGAGGAACTGGGCTTTGGCGGCGCCGAGTTTGTGCCCTGGGCCATGGGGGCGGTGATGTAGGGGAACATCTGATCAAGTCGTTCGGCTGCGCCGAGACGGCGGCCTGATGGGCTTGGCAGGCGTCAGGCGGATTTCCGGCCTCCTTCTTCATGGCATCAG
>JAYSWK010000594.1:0-7082 GCA_043718085.1 Rhodobacterales bacterium | reverse complement strand
CAAGGATTTTGACGTAGGCACGGACCGCATCGACCTTTCGGCCTTTGGCTTTGCCAGACCTGCGGGGGCTTTGTCCCATTTCGCCGATGTCGGCGGCAATTGCGTCTTTACCGATGGCACGGACAGCCTGACGCTGGAAAACACCAGCCTGGCGCAATTGACCGCGCTGGCCCTTATTCTAAAGGGCCGCGAATCCATAGGGCAGAGCGGGATTTTGGTCGGGTTGGGATGGTACCGCCTACCCGATTTGAACGGGTGACCCCTAGATCCACAATCTAGTGCTCTAACCAACTGAGCTAAGGCGGCACGCGGGCATCCGTTAGTGCCAACCGCCGTAAGGGTCAAGCGGATTCAGGACTTGCGGCGCCCCAGATGCAGCAAAGCCAGCACGATGGCGATGCCGACCAGGGATTGGGGTCCGATGGAACCGATCAACCCGACCAGGTTGCTGACCACCGAGATCACATAGGAACCAGACCCCGCCCCCAGCAGAATATAGATCAGCACGATGAAGGCCACGAACACGAAGCCGGCTTCGGTGATGCGGAGGAACAGTCCTTTGACCGAAGCGAGCATGTGGCTCAACCTGTCCTCTGCCGGGGGCGGAATTTGCATTTTGGTTACTTGTTTTGCACGAGCCAGACGATGATCCCAAGCGTCAGCAGGCCGGCAAGGCCAGCGCTGCCAAGGGTCGTGATCAGGTTCGTGATATTGCCGGTCACATTGGAGACGAACGAAACCTTGTCACCGAACAACAAAGCCGCGACAACCCCGAAGGCCATCAACGACAGACCGATTTCCGTCAGCGACCGGATGGTCGATTTTACCATATCCATGAGTACTTCCCTCTGCTCTTTTTTTGCACGCTGTAAGGTCGGCGTGTGCTGTCATAATCGTCGGCATGAATCCGCCTAGTCAAGCAAAATCTGTGGATAAGACTCCTTTTCGCCAGTTTTGGCCATTTTGTCACCTTTATCTCGCACCGGAATTGACGCAGCTCCCCGCCGAACCCTGGCGCGAATCGCCTGGTCCTGCCCCCCACGGACGCTTGACTTGGCCCCCGACCTCGCCCAAACCGCTGCCATCCACGGCACGGAGGCATCATGGGCATCGACAAGCAAAGTGACATTGCCGCCAACATCCAGATCGGTCCGACCGATCAGGGCATGGTGCGCATCTATATCGAGGCCGAGGGCGGGGTTGAGCTGCCGCTGGACTTCGATCCCGAGGAAGCCTGCGAGATCGCCGAGGAGCTGCGCGCCGCAGCCGAAGCCGCCCGCGCCATGGCGGCCAAACCCGCGCCTAAAAAGAAACGCTGAACCCTGCCACGCCCGGATCGCGGAACCCGTGCAACCGCGCGGCAGCATGACGGGCGAACTTTTGCAGCATCACCTTGCGCCGTGCCCCGGCCAGCGGCGTTTCCGGCCCCATCCGCACGATCTCGGCGTCATAGGCATCGGCCAGGATCAGCCCGGTCTGGTCGGGCAGCAAGTCCGTCGGGAAATCGGCATCGACCGCCCAGAAGAAACGGTCGCACCATTCCAGATAGCCCTGCCATTTCTGATCGGCGCGAAAATCGTTGCGGCTTGACTTGCACTCGATCACCCAGACCTCGCCCCTGGGGCCCAGCGCCATCAGATCGACCCGCAGGCCCGGCGTCGGCACCAATTCATCCACTGTCACGAAATCCAGCGCCCGCAGCGCCCGCGCCACCCCGCGGGCAAGACGCTGGCCGGGCATGGGCGGCAGGGTTTCGGGATCAAGGCTCATGCGCGCATCATGAACCAAAGGTGAACATCGCGCAAGCCTTGCGACAGGGGCCCCCGCGGCCTATGTAGGGGGTGGCGGGTGCTGCTCTTCTCGTGTGCGACCATTTTTCCAGTGGCCGATAAGCACGTGAACGGGGGCTGGCTCTGGCAAGATCCTGGTCTTGCTATCTGGCGCCCACCTGAGACCTCTGGCTCTCGGGAAAACTCAAGTTGCCACGGTTGCTGCGGGCCCGCCGCCAAACGCAAAGCACGGCATTGCGTCCCCTGCCCCGACCCGGTCGCCAAAATGCAAAAGGCGCGCCCGTCGCGCGCCCTGACATCCAAATTTCCACTAGGCTCAGCGCCAGGTTCTTTCGGCCACAACCTTGATCGGGATCAGTTTGGGGGGTGGCAAGGTCGCCGCACCCGCAAGTTCGACCAAGGCAAGCAGGGCATCCAGACCCTGACGAATGAACTTTGGCATGACCCCTCCACGATCTCACGCTATGAAGGTAAGGCTACCACCGGATTTCGCAAGGGGAAGCCCCAATTTCGTGATGGGCTGCAATTAGCCGCTAAAATCCGTCGGGTTTGGCCTCATGGGCCATGTGATCCAGGACGGCATTCACGAATTTCGCCTCTTTTCCCTCGGGAAAGAAGGCTTTGGCCACATCGACATATTCGGTGATGGCCACGCGCGGCGGGGTCGGGATCTGGACCAGCTCGGCACCCGCGGCGCGAAACAGCGCGCGCAGCACCGGATCGATGCGGGCAATGGGCCATTTGGCCACCAGGGCCCGGTCAGTCATCTGATCGATTCGCGCCTGCAGGTTGACGGCATGGTTCACAATCTCGCGGAACAAGGCGACATCGCCCTCGACCATTTCGTCATCGTCATAGACCGCGCCGAACCGGTGGGTTTCAAACTCGCGCGTGATCGCTTCCACCGTCTGCCCCGAGGCTTCCATCTGAAACAGCGCCTGCACGGCATAAAGCCGCGATGCCGATTTCATCTGTTTCTTGTCAGCCGCCGCCATGCCCAAGCCTTCGTCCATTAGGTTCGGCCCGCTCCTATCCAAAGATGGCGGCAAAGGCCAGCCTTCGCTTGGGTTCACGCCCCGAAGAAACGTTCGGCCGCCAGATAGCCCGCCAACCGGCCCGCCGCACACCAGTCGCGCTCCAGGCCCATGTCGCCGACCAAAAGCACCCGGTCGCCCGGCACGGCGCCCAGAATTGCACGCAACTGCCGCCCCGCCGCGCCAAAACCGGCCAAAAGTGCCGGCGCGGGCCCCGCCCGGTCCAGTTCGGGGTTTTGCGCCGCCACGGCCAGCGGGATCAATCCGCGCGTGGCCAGTCCGATCCGTTCGGCCTGCACCCCGGCCAGACGGATCGCCCGCGCCTCGGGCATCCGCAAGGCCGCCGGGCTGATCCGCAACGCGTTGGAGGAAAACAGGAAGGCCACCACTTCATGCCCGGTCTGTGCCCGCACCGACGCATAGGTGCGATAGTCCAGCCCCAGATCCGCCGCCCGCTTGACCCGCGTGCGCAAAACCTCGATGGGCAGCACCGGCAGCAAATCCCGCCGCGCCACCCCCCAACAATGCCGCCGCCAGCTTTCCCCCTCGCTGACCGAGGGCCCGCCATTGTGACCGATCATCTTTGCACCCTTTCGGAAGTTAAGCTAACGCCGCATCCGCGCCCCGTGCAAGCAACAGTTTGGCCGCAAATCCGCCCCTCTGCCGGGCTATTGGTCGCAATATCGCAAGTTTTCCCCTTTACCTTGGGCGCACGAACTCCGACCAAGGCAGAACCCGTGGAATGAAGATGAACGGCATCGGTCAAGGACATCGCTTTCTGTTCCTGCAAGGTCCCCATGGGCCCTTCTTTCACCGTCTGGGCAGGATGCTGACCCAGGCGGGGGCCGAGGTTTGGCGCGTCGGCTTCAACCGGGGCGACCGCGCCTTCTGGCCGACGACCGCCAGTTACATCCCCTACAAAGGCACGCCCGAACGCTGGTCCGAGGCGTTTCGCCTGCTGGCGGCCGAAAAGGGCATCACCGATGTTGTGCTTTACGGCGATACAAGGCCCGTCCATGCCCAGGCCGTTGCCGCCGCCAAGGCGATGGGCCTGACCGTCCATGTCTTTGAAGAGGGCTATCTGCGCCCGCACTGGGTGACCTATGAACGCGGCGGCTCGAACGGGCATTCGCGGCTGATGGATATGTCGCTGGCCCAGATGCAAAAGGCGCTGGCCCAATCGGACATGGACCTGCCCGATGCGCCCGCCCATTGGGGCGACATGCGCCAGCACATGTTCTGGGGCGCGCTTTACCATTGGTTCGTGCTGACCGGCTTTTGGGACTATCGCAATTTCCGCCCGCACCGCGCCCTGACCGTCAGCCAGGAATTTTGGCTTTATTGCAAGCGTCTGGCCCTTTTGCCCTTGCACCGCATGGAACGGATCGTCGCCACCTGGCGCATCCAGCACGGCGGCGCACCCTATCATCTGGTGCTGTTGCAGCTGGAACATGACGCCAGCTTTCAGATGCATTCGCCGTTCCGCAGCATGACCGAATTTCTGGCCGTGGTGGTCGAGGGCTTTGACATAGGCGCGCCGCCGCATCACCAACTGGTCGTCAAGGCCCACCCGCTGGAGGATGGCCGCGTCCCCGTCGCCCGCGAGCTGCGCCGCCTGGCGGCCCTGCATGGCGTCTCGGACCGGGTGCATTTCGTGCAGGGCGGCAAACTGGCCCGGCTTCTGAACCATGCCCGCAGTGCGGTCACCGTGAACTCGACCGCCGCACAACAGGTTCTGTGGCGCGGGCTGCCGCTCAAGGTCTTTGGCGCGGCTGTCTATGGCAAGCCTGAATTTGTCTCGGCCCAGAACCTGCCCGATTTCTTTGCCCATCCGACGCGGCCCGACAGCCGCGCCTACCGCGACTATCGGCATTATCTTCTGGAAACCAGCCAGGTTCCGGGCGGGTTTTACTCGACCAAGGGGCGGCGCGAGATCATGCGTCAGGTCGTCGACATGATGCTGCAATCCGAAGATCCCTATGATGCCCTGACCTCGGGCAACGCGGCACCAAGGCAACAGTTGCGACTTGTGACGTAAGCGAAACAATCACTGCTGGCGTTTTCTGCCGTCATTGCGTAGGGTTGCGGTCAAATCTTGAGGTAAACTCCCACTGAAGGAGCCCGAGCAGTGACGACATATTTTTCAAAGGGGACAGCAGCCCTGTCCCTTGTTGCCTTGTTGTTGGGGACCGCGTCTTGCGGCTTGCCCCGCTCAGGCCCCAACAAATCCGAGATTTACCGGGGTTCGGTGCTGGAACAGGGTGACGCCTTTGTCGTCACCGTCAATCCCCGCGTGACCCGCGCCACATCGGTTGTGCCATCGCTTGGCTTTTCCTCGGGCTTTCTCAATGCCGGGGTGATGGGATCGGATGTGATCTCGCCCGGTGACACGTTAAGCCTGACGATCTTTGAAAACGTCAAGGATGACCCGCTTCTGGGCAATACCGGGCAGCGCGTCTCGGCGCTGAACACGTTGCAGGTCGATGGCCAGGGCTTCATCTTTGTGCCCTATGCCGGGCGGATCAAGGCGGCAGGCAATACGCCCGAAGGCGTGCGCGATGCCATCACCCGCAAGCTCGACCCGCAGACACCCGATCCCCAGGTCACCGTGGCCCGTGTGGCGGGCGATGGGTCTGCCGTGACCCTTGCGGGCGCGGTTGGCGGGCAGGGCAATTATCCCATCGACCGCGCGGCGCGCAGCTTGACCGCCATGATCTCCAAAGCCGGCGGCGTGACCATTCCGCCTCCGGTGGCCGTGGTGCGCGTAACCCGCGGGGACCGCTCGGAAAAAGTTTGGCTTCAGGATCTTTATGCCAATCCGTCGCTGGACATCGCCTTGCGTCCGGGCGACCAGATCGTGGTCGAGCAGGATACCCGCGCCTTCACCGCTTTGGGCGCCACAGGCACCCAGAACCGCGTGCCCTTCACGACGCAGACCCTTTCGGCGCTGGAGGCGATTGCCACCGTCGGCGGGCTCAATTCCAACATTGCCGATCCGACCGGGGTGTTCGTCTTGCGCAACGAGACACAGGACATCGCCAATACCGTGCTTGGGCGCACCGACCTGCAAGGCGCGCAGCGTCTGGTCTATGTGCTGGACCTGACCCAGCCCACCGGCATGTTCGAAGCCCGCGATTTCCTGATCCGCGATGGCGACACGGTCTATGTGACCGAAGCGCCCTTCGTGCAGTGGAGCAAGACGCTTGGCGCCATCACCGGCACGGCGTCGGGCGCCAAGTCGGTCGCCTCCACCGCCGCCGCCTTTTAGGCGCGACTTGGCCGTTTCAGGCCCAGATCTTTCCGCCGTCGGGGGTATTCCCCGGCGGCTTTTTTACTACAATGCGGGTTTTCTGACCCAGAAACGCCTGCGCCGCATCCTGACATTGGCTGGTCATGAATTGCGTCTGGGCCAGCCCGGCCCGGACGATGGCGTCGTGGTCTGGGGCCGCTCGCCCTATGCCCATCGCGGTGAAAAGGTGGCCGCACGGCTTGGCCTGCCCCTCGTGCGGATCGAGGATGCCTTTCTGCGCTCGATCCGGCCCGGTCGGATGGGGGATGCGCCCGCTGGCCTGCTGATCGACCCGGTGGGCGTGCATTTCGATGCCTTGCGGCCCTCGCGTCTGGAACAGATCCTGACCCAACACCCCTTGGACGATTCGAACCTTCTTGCCCGCGCCAAGGCTGGAATTGCCCGGCTGCGGCAGCTTGACTTGTCAAAATACAATATTCACGACGCCGACCGCTTTCCCCCACCCGCGCCCGGCTATGTGCTGGTGATCGACCAGACCAAAGGCGACGCGTCGATCAGCGATCCCTTGCTTTTTCCCGCCATGTTGATGCAGGCGATCGAGGATCACCCCAAGGCCGCCATCGTGATCAAGACCCATCCCGAAACCCAAGGCGGCCAGCGCCCGGGCCATTTCGGCCCCCAGGATGCCCAGGGCCGCGTGACGCTTTGCGCCGATCCGGTATCCCCCTGGGCCCTGCTTGACGGGGCGCAGGCCGTCTATACCGTGTCCTCGCAACTGGGGTTCGAGGCTGTATTGGCCGGGCACCGCCCGGTGGTGATGGGCCAACCCTTCTATGCCGGCTGGGGGCTGAGCCAGGACCACAACCCGCCGCCCCGGCGCGGCCGCACCCTGACCCGCGCCCAGCTTTTTGCCGCGGCCATGATCCTGGCACCCACCTGGTATGACCCGTGCCGCGACCGCCTGTGCGCCTTTGAAGAGGCGGTTGACCAGATGGAGGCCGAGGTTCG